>JAPOYX010000001.1 GCA_026706345.1 Gemmatimonadota bacterium
CTTCCTCCAACTGGCTCAGTACGACCCCGACGTAGCGGTCCATCTCCACGACATTGGAGTACATCCGGCGGATGTCCTTGATGACCGGCGGCGTATCCGGCAGGTAGGGGGGCACGGGGACCTGGAGGTCCGAGGGAATATACAACTCCTTCTCCACGCCCGGAGGGAAGGGTATCCACACCAGCTCCTGGTTTCTGTCCGGCGGAAACACGTCCCGGCCGTAGCGGAGGTTCCATGTCGTCGCGGGGTTCCAGATCTGGCCCTCGTGCGTCACGCCGAAGTTGAATACCGAGAAGAACGGCTTGCCTTCGGGCCGGTTGCGCCAATGGGCGAACAGGCTGGTCTCGTCCCACGCCATCATCGACGGGTGAAACTGGTAGTCCTCCTTGGAATTGTTGCTTGTGTAATAGCCGTGCTCGCGCATGATCTCGCTGACCATTCTGACGTGGGGCGGCGGAACGACCTCGTAGTCGATAATGCCCATTTCCCTGGCTTCCGGCTGCTGGTAAGTGGTACGCATGTGATGCGCGCCGATGCTGGTGGGATACATGCCCGTGGCCAGCGCGGCCCGGCTGGGGGAGCAGACCCCGGAAACCGAGAACACGTTGGTGTATCGGACTCCCTCGGCCGCTAGCCGGTCGAGGTTGGGCGTCGAAACGGTCGGGTCCCCGAACGAGGCGAGGTAGGGGCTCATGTCCTCGGCGACGAGCCAGAGGATGTTGGGGCGGTCGGGGACATCCGGGGATTGACCCCAGGCGGGGTCCAGGGCGAGCAAGGCTATGAAAACCGACAGGATCACGACAAGAGGAACCTGCATGACAAACCGTCCAGCCCGTACATATTGTCGTTCACCCATGATAAGTACCCGTAATTCCTATCCGCGAGCGCTGTATGCGGATCAGTGTACGTCCGATCCTCTGACATTTCAGTCGCTATCGCGTCGGCATCCCTTCCCCGGTACCGCAGAGGTCGGCAAGCCATATCGGCAAGGTTTGCTTACTGTCGGGTGGCGCTGAAGTAATACCCGAAAACAAGCCCCGCGATGGGGCCGACAATCAACCACACCGCGTTGAGCAGAGGTCCCACGTCTCGAACATGGATGGTACCGGAAAGCACACCGCCGACCGCCAAAGTCGGAATGCCCACCGTTGCGTAGGCTGCGATAAACGCGAGGTGACTACGGGTTTTGGTATCGGAAGGCATCCCAGCGTTGCGGGGTCCCGCTTGGTTACGGACCCGCGTCAACCTCGACATTGGTGATTAAAGCACCGACTGCGGGACCGGAGTAGAAAGGAAAATCTGAAAGGGAGCCTTCTTCTTCAAGGTGCCAGCGCCCAAGGGGAGCTTTCGAATGCACTTGACCCGTAGCATTCGCTATGACGAAAATCCTTTCTCCCAACTCAATGAGTTCGAGGTTGGCGATCTCGCGACGCTGCCATGTCAAGCTCAGAAGACCGTGGCCGTCGCTCTCCGTCTCCCTCGCCAAATGTACCGACAACCGCGGCGAAGAGTCGCGTATCCTGATCTCAACGTCAAAGTCGGAATGGAGTTTTGCCAGTAGCTCACGCCAATCCAGGGTGTCCTCGGTCCGGAATTGCAGTTGGTGCGAGGCAGGAGACACTTGGGCGCCGGGTGGCTCCTGGGCTCCTGACCCTCCAGCAAAAGACAGTGGCAGGACAAGGGCTGAAACCATCAAGTTACGCATAATCGGTTGCTCCGCATCTTGGGGTACCGCGCCGTCCGCAGTGAATCTGAAATCGAATATAGCTCAGGCACCGGGGCCATTCCACAGTCTTTTCTGTGTCAATTCACGAGTTTTGCGCTCCCAATGGTGTATTCCGAGCGCGCCGCGAGGCATAAAAGCATATGGCGCCACGGCCAATTTGTCGGCACGACGACTCGGTAGGGATTTCCTTCCCGACTTTCGCCCCGGTCAGGGCCGCAGCTACCGACTGTCGCGGCTACCGACTGTTGTGATAGCGATCGTATTCCTCCTGGAATTCGGGCAATATCCCGATGAGTTGGGACGGGACTCGTTCGACGGAATCCTCGTGGGCGTCGGCGAGCGCCGTGATCCGCGCCACCGCTTCAGGGTTTTCCTCCGCGACATTGAACGCTTCGGACGGGTCGACTTCAAGGTTGTAGAGCAGCGGCAGGTCGCTTTCCTGGATTTCGTCCGACCAGGGATTCGGATCGTTGACGAAGAGCTTCCAGGCGCCGTGCCGGTACGCCACGAAGTCTTCCTGCCGGTAGTAGATGACCCGCTCGCGAACGGCGCCGAGCCCCACGAAGGTCTCTGTGATATCGATACCGTCCAGGTCCGGGTAGTTGCCCACCTCCCCACCGGCCATGTTCAGGAACGTTGGGAACAGGTCCATCGTGGTCCCGAGCGCGTCCGACGCGACATTTGCCGGCACCGTGCCGGGCATCCACACGATGGCCGGCACCCGGAATCCACCTTCCCACGGGCTGCCTTTCCTTCCGCGCAGCAGTCCGGCCGAACCGCCGTCGAGTCCGGCCCAGCCCCATGGGCCGTTGTCGCTGGTGAAAATGACCAGGGTGTTTTCGGCCAACCCGAGACGCTCAAGCGCAGCGGCGATTTCTCCCACGCTCCAGTCGATTTCCTCGACCACGTCGCCGTAAAGGCCCCGCTTGCTTGTGCCGGCCCGTTCCGGGGTGACCATCAGCGGCGTATGCGGCGCCGTGTAGGGCAGATAGAGAAAGAAGGGCTGCGACCGGTTCGACTCGATGAACTCGATCGCCCGCTGCGTGTAGCGTTCGGTGAGCAGGCTCTGATCGTAGATTCGCTCGATCACTTCCGTTCCTTCCATTAACGGCAGGACTGGAAAATTCTCGCTGGCATAGGCCCAGTTGTTCTCGGGGCGCATGTCATTGGAATAGGGGATGCCGAAGTACTCGTCAAAACCGTGCGCCGTGGGCAGATATTGCGGTATGTGGCCCAGATGCCACTTGCCGACCGTGGCAGTGGCATAGCCGTGCGTCTTGAGCGCCTCGGCGATCGTTGTCTCCTCCGCAGGCAAGCCGCCCGAAGAATCCGGGAACAACACGCCGCGCCGCCCCGCCATGCCATTTCGAATCGGCAGCCGGCCTGTCATCAGAGCCGCCCGACTCGGCGTACACAGCGATGCGGCAACATAAAATTGAGTGAGCCTCAGCCCTTCCCGGGCCAGCCGGTCCAGGTGGGGCGTCTTGATGGTGGGATGCCCGAAACTGCCAAGGTCGCCGTACCCCAGGTCATCCGCGAACAGAACGACGAAGTTGGGCGGCCGCTCGGCGACCATACCAGGCATGTCGGCCGTATCGGGCGTGGCCGCGCCAGGCGCATCAACCTGATTCACCGTGTCCGTGCAACCGGAAACGATAAACAGGCCGGCCAGAATGCAGGCAAACAAAGCCGGAAGTCCGCAGCACACACTCCGCTGCCCTTGGCCACCGACGTCATGGCGCGGCGGAAGTCGACCGACCGCTACGGCGCCATCCAGCAGGGACAGCGAACCGCTGGTGCCAGCACCTCGCCTCAGGACC
>JAPOYX010000002.1 GCA_026706345.1 Gemmatimonadota bacterium
CCAGTCTTACCGGCGTACCCGATTCATTTATGAATTCAAGATCCAAGGGCAGCGGGGCGCCGATCTTCTGCTTGATGCCCACATGCTTGAGGATTTCGGGCGTGGCGCTCGCGTCCAGGCCGGGACCGGCTCCGATATCCTTCATGACCGCCGGGCCGCTTTCGCCTTCCTGTCCGTATACCCCGCCAGGCGACGCAAGCAGGACCGAAACCGCAATGAGCCATGCGGCGTATACGGTATATTTGTATGGTTTGCTCGCCATAGTCCTACTGTCCTTCCCCGGTTCCCTCCGCCGAGGGCAGCTTGTACCGGTCGTCGGTCGCGATCAGGTGCATGGCCCGCTCGATCGGAATCTGGACGATTTCCGCCGTCCGGATCACCCACCCGTAATTGTTCAGCTTCTTCGCTTCCGCCTCCTGGAGGGCAATCAGGTCTTCCTCGGGAATGACCTGGATCCGGGGTTCGGGCGGAAGCACGTTTTCTTCGATCATTGGCGACGGCGTTTCGAAGGTCATCGCGTTGTAATCTTCGATCACAATGAACATCAGCCACATCAAGACCATGGAAATGACGGCGAGCACCGTCAGGCCGATGCCGAACTTGATGACCAGGGGCACGTTGGTTTCGAATACTTCGTGTCCCCGCTCGACCGAGGCCTGGTCCACGATGCTATGGTTTTTGCCGTGATTCATGCCATCCTCGTATAATACGCGTTCCTATGCCTTTGCCTTCGAGACCGATGCCTTCGCGACGGATTCCACGAGTTCCTCGAATCGCGGATCCTTCTGCGGGATCAGCGGATTCCTCTTCAGTCGATTCAGCACAAAGAAGAACCAGATGCCAAACAGCCCGAACGGGACGATCACGTCCATCACGCTGACGGCGAATCCGTCAGGGCGGAAATTGGGCGCCACGTGCCAGAAGATGTCGACCAGGTGCATGACCAGGATGAACCAGGCCACGCGCACCAGTCGGCGCGGGTCCCGCTTCCGCGGTATGGACAGGAGCAGGAAGAAGGCAATCACGAACCGGCAGAGCACCAGGACGACGGATAGGACTTCCCATCCGCCGTGAACGCGGTGCACGTACCAGGGGTTCTCTTCCGGCAGGTTCGCCGCCCAGATGATCAGGAACTGGGACAGCATCATGTAGAACCAGAGCAGCGTAAAGGCCAGCAGCAGCTTGCCCCAGTCGTGGAACCGGTCCGCGTCGGCCAGTTCCGATATCGGTTCGTGTTTCCGGAGCCAGGTCATCATGATCACGATGAACGAAAGGGCGGCGCCTCCGGCGTTCACGATCATCATGACCCCGTAGAGCGTCGAGAACCAGTGCGGGTCGGTGGACATGATCCAGTCGAAGGACGCGAAGGTCATGGTCAGCGCGAAAACCACGACGCCGGGTCCGCAGACGTTCCGCATCTTGTCCGTCAACCTCGGATCCCCCGAAGTATCCTGGGCCGTGGACCACTTGATCAGCAGGAAGGCAGCGGTGATCCAGATGGCGAAGTAAAACACGGTCCGCACGAGGAAGAAAGGCACGTTGAGATAGGATTCCTTGTGCTGCAGGATCGGATCGACGGCCACCACTTCGGCGTGCGTCCAGTGGTACAGGTCGTGCATGCCCAGCACGATGGGTATGAAGAGGACGAGCAGCACGGGCAGCGTACTCATGGCCGCTTCGAGCAGGCGCTGGATGACGAAGCCCCAGCGGCCGCCGATGAGGTGGTGCAGCATGGTGAAGGCCATGCACACCAGGGTGATGCCCGCGCAGATCATGTAGCCCACCAGGTAGGCCTGGTAGAACCCGGACATCTCGCCCATAGCGAAGGCGTAGAGCAGTCCGCCCAGCACCAGGATGACGCCGACGGTCAACGCCCGGGACTGAACGCTGCTGAGCTGCGAGAAAAGATTGTTGGAAATCGTTGTCATTCTTCCACTTCGACGATTTGTTGAATACGTTGCTGATCCGATTCCGGCAGTTCGGCCAAATTGGCGCCCTGGCTCATCTGCAGCGCCTTGATATAGGCGGCGATGGCCCACCGGTCGGCCGGGTCGATGCGCTCCTCGTAACTGTACATGTTGCCGAAACCGTTGGTCACCACGTCAAAGTAGTGCCCCACCTCGACATCGAGAAGCCGCTGGCTGTGGAAGGACTCCGGCTGCTTCATGCCCCGCTGCACGATCATGCCGAGTCCGTCGCCCGTCTTGCTGTGGCACGGCGCGCAGTAGATGTCGTACCGCTCCTGCCCCCGCTTCAGCATCCCGATGGTCACCGTGTTCGGAAAAGTCGTCGCCAGCGCGCCGTCGATCTTGCCCGTGTAGAAATGCTCGTCCAGCCGCAGGTGGCCCCGGGGTATGGTCCCCTCCACCGCGGGACGCACCGACCGCCGGTCGCCGAAGAAATCGCTTTCCTCGAAGGGCTCGGCGCGCGGCTGGTCGTGCATGTCCTGCCGGCAGGCCGACGCGGCGGCCAGGCACAGGACGCACAGGAAACCGGCGTATATGAGGGCCATGGGGCTACGCTTCAACTTCATTCACCTCGTGCGGGTTCAACTCTTCGAGAAACTGCCGGGTCGCATCCTTTTCGAAGTACGGGTCTTCCGCCTCGATGCACAGGAAGAACCGGTCCTGCGTGGCGTACCGGAACCGCTCGATATCGAAAAGCGGATGGTTTGGCCGGGGCAGCTTGTTCATGACCATCATGCCGATCAGCGCGGCGAAGGAAGCGAACAGGACCGTGCACTCGAACATGACCGGGATGAAGGCCGGCCAGCTGTTCAGGGGCCGGCCGCCCACGTTGATCGGATAATGGATCACGGAGGCGAACCACTGCATGAAGAAACCCACGGCGCATCCGGTCAGCCCGCCGATCAGGATCACCAGCGCCACCTTGTTCTTGTGGAGGTGCTGGATGTCCAGCAACTCGTCGAGGGGGTAGGGCGTGTAGGTCTCGATATGATGGTACCCGGCGTCCACGGTCTTCTGCGTGGCTTCCACGATGGCTTCCTCGTTTTCAAACTCGGCCACGAGGCCGCGCAGTTCGGGCTGGGCGGGTCCGTGATTCATCTCATGCGTCCTTCTTGTTCCGGTGCTTCGGTATGATCATCTTCATCTCGGACATGGGGATCATGGGCAGGAACCGGATGAACAGGCACATCATGAAAAGGAAGAAACCGATGGTGCCGATGTACAGGCTCCAGTCCCAGATCGTGCCCGCGTAGTAGTCCCACGACGAAGGCATGTAGTCGTTGGCCAGGCTGGTCACGACGATGACGAATCTTTCCAGCCACATGCCGACGCCGACGATCAGGGAGACGATGAACAGCACGAGGGGGCTTCGGCGGGCGCGCTTCCACCAGAGAATCTGGATGCTGACGGCGTTGCAGAAGATCAGCGCCCAGTAAACCGGCGCGTACTGGCCGGTCATGCGGTTCCACATCATGAACCCTTCGTACGGGCTCGCGCTGTACCACGATATGAAGGCCTCCATGGCATATCCGTATACGACGATGAAGCCCGTCGCCAGGGTCACCTTGCCCATGTTCTCCAGGTGGCGCGTCGTGATCAGTCCCTGCAGGCCGAACCAGTGCCGCACGGGGATGGTCAGCGTCAGCACCATGGCGAATCCGGCGTAGATGGCGCCGGCCACGAAGTAGGGCGGGAACACGGTGGTGTGCCAGCCCGGGATCAGCGAGACGGCGAAGTCGAGCGAAACGATGGAGTGCACGGACAGGACCAGGGGCGTGGACAGGCCGGCCAGGATCAGGTAGGCCTTCTCGTAACGGGCCCAGTGGGAGGACGCGCCGCGCCAGCCCATGGCAAATATGCCGTAGATCCGCGCGACTACAGGATGCTTCGCCCGGTCCCGCAGGGTGCCGAGATCCGGGATCATCCCCATGTACCAGAAGATCAGGGAAACGGTGAAGTAGGTGGATACGGCGAAGACGTCCCAGACCAGCGGCGAGCGCCACTGCGGCCACAGGGACATGGTGTTGGGCAGCGGAAGCAGCCAGTAGGCCAGCCAGGGACGGCCCACGTGGAGCAGCGGAAACATGCCGGCGCACATCACGGCGAAGATCGTCATGGCTTCCGCGAACCGGTTGATCGAGTTGCGCCAGTCCTGCCGCATCAGGTGCAGGATGGCGGAGATGAGCGTCCCGGCGTGTCCGATCCCGATCCACCAGACGAAGTTGATGATGGCGAATCCCCAGCCGACCGGCACGTTCAGCCCCCAGATGCCGGTTCCGATCAGCACCAGCCAGGTGATGGAGATGCCCAGCATGCCGACGATGGGCAGCAGGACCGCCACGGCCAGGTACCAGCCCCAGGGCGAACCCGATCTAAGGACGATATTGGATATCTTCTGGGTGACGGTGGTGTTGTTGTACTCGGGAGCTACGAAACCGTCGCCCGTGTACTTATCGACCTTTTCTATGTCGACTGCCTGTTCCTGTTGCGACAAGGAGCTATTCCTCTCACGCCTCCAGGACCGGGTTCGGATTGCGTATCCGACCCAGGTACGTCGTGCGCGGCTTGGTGAGCAGGTCCGTCAGCATCCCGTAGTTCAACGGGCTGGCTTTCAATCTGGAAACCTTGCTATCCTCGTCCTTCGTGTTCCCGAAGGTGATCGCCTGGGACGGGCAGGCCTGCTGGCAGGCCGTCAGGATCTCGCCGTCGGCGATGTCGCGGTCTTCCTTCTTCGCCTCGATCCGGGCGACGTTGATGCGCTGGACGCAATAGGTGCACTTCTCCATGACCCCGCGGCTGCGCACCGTCACGTCCGGGTTCCGTCCCAGCTGCAGGCTCGGCGTTTCGAAGTCGGCGTACAGGTAGAAATTGAACCGCCGGACCTTGTAGGGACAGTTGTTGGAACAGTAGCGCGTGCCGACGCAGCGGTTGTATACCATGTCGTTCAGCCCTTCCTTGCTGTGCACGGTCGCGCCCACGGGGCAGACCAGTTCGCAGGGCGCGTTCTCGCACTGCATGCACGGCACGGGCTGGTGGAAGGTCTCCGGCGCGTCGAGGTCGCCCCGGTAGTAGCGGTCGATCCGGATCCAGTGCATCTCCCGGGCGTTGGCCACTTCTTCCTTGCCCACGACGGAGATGTTGTTCTCCGACTGGCAGGCGATGGTGCACGTATTGCAGCCGTTGCACTTGTTCAGGTCGATGACCATGCCCCAGGCGTTGGACCCGTCGTACGCGTGGTCGTCGGGATAGAGATTGCGTTCCGGATCGGGTTCCTCCCACATCTCCTGGATCACGTGGGGGTCGTCCTTGAAGGTCTCGATATCGCTCACGCGGATCAGGTTCCGGTCGCGGGACATGCTGCCCATGCCCTCGAGCTCCATGGCGTGGTGGTCTTGCGTGCTGTAGATGTCGAAGATGTCTCCCGTGGGGTTCACCTCCAGCCCGCCGCCGAAATCAGGACTCGTGGACGGTCGTATGGCATAGGCGTCAAACCCTGCGCCCGTGCCCAGCTGGCCCGCGCGGCGCCGGCCGTAGCCGAGATGCACCGTCACGGCGGCGTCCGGGTGGCCGGGCAGGATCCACACGGGGGCGTTCACCTTGCGGTCCCGGTAAGCCAGTTCGACCAGGTCGGTGTTTTCCACGCCCAGTCGTTTCGCCATGGAAGGACCCATCAGCGCGGCGTTGTCCCAGGTGAGCTTGGTCAGCGGCTTGGGCAGTTCCTGCAACCAGCCGTTGTTGGCGTAGTACCCGTCCCATACGGTCGGGTCCGCCCGGAATATGATCTCCGTGCCGGCTTCGGGACCGGTATCTTCGCCGATTGCCGCGGCGATGTCGCCGACCGACACGGCCTTCGGCGCCGGCGCGGAATCGCCGATAAACCCATCGTGCACCGCAGTCTGCCAGAAGGTATCGAAGGGCCGGGTTCCATTGTACGCCCGCGCCTGCCAGTGCTCGCGGACGATGTCGTACCCTTTTTTCATGGCGTTGCCCGTCAGCGCCGCCACGATTTCGTGCGCGCTCCTGCCCCGGTACAGCGGGGCGATGAGCGGCTGGACGACGGTGATCGTGCCATCGTAGGACCGCGCGTCGCTCCAGGCTTCCAGGTCATGGGCCATCGGGAGATGCCAGTGACTCAGTTCGGCCGTCTCGTCGTGATACAGGCCGGCGTGTACGCGCATGGCCACGCTTTCCATGGCCGCGGCGAACTCGAGGTCCGCCGGCGCGTCGTAGACGGGATTGCCTCCGATCACGACCAGCAGGTCGACCTCGCCGTTCCGCATGTCGTTGACCAGTGAAGTGATCGATTCGGTCTGGTTGACCGGCGATGCTTCGATGGACTCGGTGTAGGTGACGGTATTGCCCGTATTACCCAGCGCGTCGTTCATGGCGTGGACGAGGGCATGCACAGCGGGCGACTGGTGATCGCCCGTGACCACGAGACAGGCGCCGGCATGGGCGCGGAGATCGTCTACCACCGCGGATATCCAGCGCTGCGTGTCCGTGTCAGCTTCGGCGCCGGCCGTGGCCGATACGGATGCGCCCAGCCCCGCGGCAATCATCCGGGCTATTCCTTCGATCTCACCCGCGCGGCGGTTGAGCAAATGATCCGCCTGCGCGCCGGTCAGTGACGGCGTGCTTTCGATGACGTACAGCCGGTTCATGTTGTCGGGATCATTCCCGTCCCTGCGAGAGGCGAAGTCCCGGGAATACCGCACTGCGCCGGGACCGTCCGACAGGAAATCGCCGTCGAGGGAGAGTATTACGTCCGCCTTCTCGATATGACAGCGGCGGGACAGCACCTCGCCGAAGGCCAGTCGGGAACCTTCGCGGGCGTTGTCGAGGGAAATGGGGTCGTACTGGTGCCACCGGGCTCCGGGGTACCGGGCCAGCAGGGCCTCCAACTGCCCATGCAGGCTCGGCGAGGTCACGGTGCCGGTCAGTACCCGCACGCCGCCGCCTTGCTTTTCCACCTGGTTGGACAGGGCTTCGTTCAGTTCGTTCAGATACGCGTCGTAGGTGGTGATCCGGCCCCGCCTGATCACCGACTGAGACCGGTCCGGGTCATACATCGTCAGGACTGAAGCCTGCGCGAATATATCCGTCGACCCGAGGCTGGCGGGATGTTCCGGGTTGCCCTCGACCTTGGTGGGCCGGCCCATGTGGCTTTCCACCAGGATGCCGTTCGCCACCCCGTCATGGACGTAGGCCGAAGCGTAGTACAGGGGCTTGCCCGGGACGATTTCCTCCGGGGGAAGCACGTAGGGGATGATCTTCTCGGACGGCTGGCGGGTACAGGCGGTGGCGCCGGCCAGGGCGATCGAGGCGCCCATAAGCTTCAGGAACTTCCTGCGGCTGACGGGATTGGCCTTGACCTCTTCCACGTGCTGCGGGAATTCCTTTTGCATGAAAGCCTGGAACTCGTCCGTATCGGCCAGCTGATCCATGCTGCGCCAGTACTCGGGCGCGCCGTTCTTCCCCGCGTTCGATTCACCCGCTTCCGTGATTTTCCGCTCTAAGGTATGATTCATAAGTCCGTTACCGTGAACCCGTTCCGCTACCGATGACAGATGGAACAGTCTTCCAGTTGATCCTTGTTGACCCGGTAGCCCCGGATCAGTTGCGCGCCCAGGGCCATCTGATCGGCCGGCGGCGCGTAATCGGGCTGTGATTCGAACTTGTATACGTCCGCCCGTTCCCGAATGAAAGATTCGGGGTCCCGGTGGCACTCCAGGCACCACATCATCTGCAGCGATTCCTCTTGCCACATCAGGGCCATCTCGTTGACGGCGCCGTGACAGGACTCGCAGCCGATACCCTTGTTTACATGAATACTATGATTGAAATACACGTAGTCCGGCAGATCGTGCACCCGGGTCCATTCAAGCGACACCCCGGTCGCGTAACTGGTCCGCACCGGCTCGAGCATCGGCGCGTCCGTCCACACCTGCGAGTGGCAGCTCATGCATGTCTTGGTCGGCGGCAGGCCGGCGAAGGCGCTCGTTTCCACCGATGCGTGGCAGTACCGGCAATCGATACCGAGTTGATTGACGTGATGCCTGTGACTGAAAGGAACGGGCTGGGGTCTTACCTGATGCTGCCGGGTAACGTAGGAAGTCGAACCGAGGTAGAGAATAACGCCTAATGTGGTTGCCAGAAGCAGCGCCCCGCCGACGATACTCGCCTTGAGCCAGGTGTTCGCGGCGGGGGAGAAAATCTGTGGCATATGAACTCGTTATGTCTCTCTATTATCCGTGCTTCACCCTTATATTCCGGATTTTCAACAACAGTCAGTGAGGATATACCACTCCACAAGCAAAGTCAATATAAATCGGCAAATGGAAGCGATTTTTTGACAGGCAGTCCGGCGAGGTGGATTTCCCGCAAGGCGACGTCATCACGGCGCCCTGACCAGCCGGGCGTTTTCGCCTTTCACCGCGCTGTTTCCGGGCGTCTGACGTGTCCGGATCCGGACACGGACCGATTGACATGGAGGACCGTTATGGATAGATTAAGGTCAGGATGACAGAGTCGGTAAACAACGAGGGAATGACCGGAGCCGGTACCCATACCAAGGAGTGGTCCATGAACGAACAGCAGCCTTCAGAAAAAAGCATGCAGCGCATGGAAAAGTACTGCGAGAAGTACTGGGAGAAGACGGGCACCTCGCCCCATCCGAACGCCGAAGTGACGGACTCGGTAGTCAAGGGCCTCGCCGCCCACGTGGACGAACTGGGCCGGCCTCTGTGTCCGTGCAATTTCTATCCGGACAAAAAGGCCGAATTGGAAAGAAGCCGCGAATGGGTCTGCGCCTGCGACGAGATGAAGATCTGGAAGTACTGCCACTGCCTCCTGTTCGTGACGCCCGAGGGACTGCCGATCACCGAATATCTCCCGGAAGACCACGAGGGCCGGCAGATGTACGGCCTGGTCACGGACCCAACGCCCGACAAGGGGCGTGAGGCGCGGCACCGCGCGCCGGCGTGACCCTGGCCGGCGTGATCCGGGTTCAGGCCCGCCACGTGGCTTACTTCACCACAAGGTATGCGCTACATCTTCACGACATTCTGCGGTCGGCCTTCGAGAAAGGCGATGACGTTGTTCACCGCCCCTTCGTTGAGCAGTTCCACACCTTCGGGCGTCATGTCCGCGCAGTGAGGCGTCAGGACGACGTGTTCCATCTCGAGCAGCGGACTGCCCGCGGGCAGCGGCTCCTCCTCGAAGACATCCAGGGCCGCGCCGCCCAGACGCCCCGACCGAAGCGTTTCCACCAGCGCGTCCGTATCCACCAGGCCGCCCCGGCCGCAGTTGATCAGCAACGCGCCCGGTTTCATGCTTGCCAGGGATTCACGATTGATCATGTGCCTGCTGTCGTCCGTCAGCATGACGTGCAGCGACACCACGTCCGACCTCCGGAGCAGTTCGTCGAGTTCCACGTAGGAAACCCCGATCTCACTAGCCCTCACATCCGACGGGTTGTACGTCCATGCGATCACGTCCATGCCCACGCTTCCCGCCAGCTTCGCCATCTCTGACCCGATGGGACCGGTACCAATGACCCCGAGCGTCTTGCCCCGGAGGTAATAAGCGTCCAACCGGGGCCACTGCCCGGCTTTCATGGAAGCCGTAAAGTACGCGGCCCTTTTCGCGAGGGCGAACATCAGGCCGAAGGCGTGTTCGGCCACGACAGGCGCCGTCCGTCCGGGCTGGTTGGAGATGACGATCCCGCATTCCCGTGCCGCCACGAGATCGAAACTGTCGACGCCGATCGAACAAGTCGCGATCATGCGAAGCTCGGGCAGCGCCCGCAGGACGTCCCCGGGCCACTTCACGAGTCCCCGCGAATTGATCATCACCGCCGCGCCCCTCGCCCGTTTGATTTTATCTTCCGCGGTTTCGGGGCGGTCGGTGTACAGGACGACTTCACCGTGGGCTTCAAGCCGTTCCAGGTGGGGCGATCCCTGCATCTGCGGCGGATCGTCCCCGGGAATGACGATACGTAAGTGGTCTGGCATGCATAGTCCTTAGACAGTGGCGTGAGATAGTGGCATGACTGTTGAGGTCAGTTGGACGAACATGAATGAAGTAAAACTGGGACAATAGCGAAATCAACCGATATAATATCCATATTTGATTGTATTGTGTATTGATGAATGGCGCACAAGGGACATGCTGCATCCACCCCGGTGTGTTGTCGCGGATCGTAGTACCCGCGGGCCGTAGTATGCATGCGTGCAAAACACAGGGCTTTTTTCTCAGAGGAGGTGATCACGTGTCGGAATATGACAGGACGGACGCAGGTATATACGACAGCTTTTCGACTGGACTCGACGGCGACGAGGCATTCTACGTGGAGGAAGCCGTCAAGGCGGACGGCCCCGTGCTGGAGATTGGTTGTGGAACCGGCCGGATCACGATGCCGATCGCAGAAGCCGGCGTGCCCATCGTCGGACTCGACCAGGCGCCGGCCATGCTGGAGGTTGCCCACCGCAAGATCGCCGGACTACCGGAGGAAACGAGACAGCGTATCCAGATCGTCGAGGGCGATATGCGGACATTCAGCCTGGAACGGCGCTTCCCGCTGGCCATCATCCCGTACCGCGCGTTTCTGCACATGATGACCGCCGACGACCAGCGCCGGGCCTTTACACAGATACGCGAACATCTGGCGGACGGGGGCAAACTTGTCTTCAACGTGTTCGATCCCAGTATCGAGATCATCGCCGCCTACATGAAACCACTCGGCAATGCGATATGTCACATGGGGTCGTTCACGCATCCCGAAACGGGACGCCGCGTCATGGTATCGGGTACGCGCCGGTACGATCCGGCGGAGCAGACCCTCGAGGAACACCGGTTTTTCGAAGAAGTGGACGACGAGGGCCGGATGCTTGCAAAAACCACTACCCCGGTATATTTACGCTACGTGCACCGATTCGAGATGCAGTACCTCCTCGAACGCTGCGGTTTCGAAGTCGGGGCGCTCTACGGGAACTTCCGCCGCGGACCGTTTCAGCATGGTAACGAGCAGGTATGGGTGGTTAGAAAAGCCTGAGAGGAAATATGGCATGAGTCAACATCCCATGCACGAGGCGAATCGCAGGGGTTGGGACGCCGTTTCCGCCGGATGGCAGGCGGAGATCGACGCCAGAGTGGACTGGCGAAGCATCCCGGCCAATATCCAACTGGTTCTGGACGACGTAGAGTTGAAATACCTCGGAGACGTGTCCGGCCGGTCCGCCTGTGTGCTGGGCAGCGGGGACAACCTTGCCGCCTTCGCCCTGGCCGCCGCCGGGGCCCGGGTCACTTCCGTGGATATCTCAGAGGTCCAACTGGACATCGCCGCCGGAAGAGCCGATGAACTCGGTCTTGCTATCGTCTTTCACCGGGCGGACGTGGCCGATCTGGGCGGACTGTGCGGTCCGATCAGTCCGGAAAGTCCAGGCGGTCCGCCGGATGACGGGTTCGACATCGTGTACACGGGCGGCCACGTCGCCGTATGGGTGGCCGACCTGTGGCGCTACTACAGCGAGGGAATCCGAATTCTCAAACCCGGCGGTCTTTTCATGGTCAACGAGTACCATCCGTTCCGCCGGTTGTGGAAGCATTCGGCCGGTCCGCTTAAGCAGGAATACCCCTACTTCGACTGCGGTCCCTTTACCTATGACCGGTCCGAGGAACTGCCCGAGGGTACGGAGCCGCTCCCCAGCTATGAATTCCACTGGACGGTTTCGGAGATGACCCGCGCGCTGCTTGAAGGGGGATGCGAACTCCTGGCCATGGAGGAGTACGGGGACGGACGCCAGCCCTGGGAGGGCGACGCACCGCTGGAGAACATGCCGACCAACCTGGTCCTGGTGGGGCGGAAGAAACCGGTCGCGCCGTGAGATCGCGCTGACCGGCAGTACAGGTTTACAGCTTACCTTGCCCGCAGGGCCTTCTTCAAGAGCTTGCCCCATATCCGGTCGTAGGGATGGACCGTCTGTACCTGCTCGTCCCCGCGAAACACCGGACGTCCCTCGTTTGCCCAGGCAAAGATCGATCCCTCCAGGTTGTAGACCTTCCTGAATCCCTGCTTCGCCAGGAATTCCGCCATTTCCGAGGAGCGGTATCCCACGGAACAATAGAGCACGACCGGGCGGTCCGTTGAGGAACCTTCCACCGCCTTAAGCGCTTCTTCTCTGGATGGAGCCGGGACGGCGTCCCGCAGGTGGCTTACCTCGTATTCCTCCCGATCCCGCACGTCGAGGAGCAGGGGGCGCTCCGCTTGCCCGGATTCGTCCAGCCAGGTCTGGAGGCTGTCGGTGGAAAGCTGGGCGACTCCGGGGAATTTTGCACGGATCATCTTCAGCGTCGTCGACCAGAACATGGTGTTGTCCTCCGCTTCTTCCTGGGCGGTGACGGCAGGTGCGGATACCACAGCGGCGACGCAGACCGCCAGTTGCATGATACGGTGAAACACAGGTTTGGGACCCGGCAAACCCACCCGACGCATCAGGACCCCGTTTTCCAGAAATCCGCTTCGTGAAGCCCGGTCCAGGGTACCAGCCACCCCGGCGTACGATGTTGGAGCTGATCGCCGCCGTACACCACGGCTATGGAATCCGGGCCGGCTGATCGGGCAATATGTCTTTGGACCCTTTGCGCCCCGGCGAACGGATTCGATGATACCGTTTCGCCAGACTTTGCCTCGACGAGGGTTCTATGAGAAGGTTGTTCGACGATGAGATCGACTTCGGCGCCATTGCGGTCGCGATAGAAACTGAGCCTCGGCGACTCGCCGCGGTTGAGCCTGTGTTTCGTGATTTCCGAGACAACCCAGGTTTCGAAGATCGGTCCGCGCAGAGGATGGTTCCGCAGTTGTTCGGGCGTACGTATTCCCAGAAGCCAACAGGCCAGACCCGTATCGTAGAAGTGCAGTTTGGGCATCTTCACAAGTCGCTTTCGCAGATTCGAGTGAAATGCCGGCAGGCGGAACACGAGAAAAGTGGTCTCGAGTATGCTGAGCCACGCCCTGGCTGTTGGTTGTGATATGCCGCAGTCATTGGCCAGTGACGAGTAATTGACCAGTTGCGCCGTTCTCCCCGCGCACAACTCCACGAATCGTTGAAACGTCGTCAGGTTACCTACGTTATTGATGGACCGCACATCACGCTCGAGGTATGTGGCAACATAGGACCTGAACCAATCCACCGGTTCCAGTCCGCGATCGAAAACCCGGGGGTACGTCCCGGCGACCAGCGTCTCTTCGAGCGTGGCAGGGTACCGGTCGAAACGTACGACCTCACTGCGGCTCAAAGGAAGCAAATGATGTACGGCCGTCCTGCCGGCAAGCGACTGGCTGACCGACTCGAGCAAAGACAGGTTCTGCGATCCCGTGAGGATCCAGCGGCCGGGCACTGGTTCTTCGTCGATAACACCCTGCAAATAGGACAGCAAGTCAGGGACGCGCTGCACCTCGTCGATGATCGCGCCTCCGGCGAACTGAGCCAGGAACCCCCGGGGATCATCCCTTGCAAAAGAGCGGACGTCCGTCGCTTCGAGGGTTGCGTAGGGATGACTTGGAAATAGTGCTCGGCACAGTGTAGTCTTGCCACTTTGCCGAGGCCCGGTAAGCGTAATCGCAGGGAACTGGCGTGCCGCTTTCGTCAATTCCTCGGCAAGGTCTCGTTTGATCATAAATTGCAATTTAGACATTGAATCAGGCTAAATCAAGATTTGATTTTTAATTAGCCTAATTTGTTTCCGTTCTTCTCGTATCTGACAGACAGGCTTATGCGGTTTGAAAGGCAGGCGCGGAGCCGATGGATATGTACGCTGACAGAGCCGTATTGTCTACATCGGCGTCTGAGAAGGATCGGAGATTTCCGTTCAATCGTCTGCAAGTCCCGACTCCCTTGCAAACGCGTAGATCTCCGTCGTGGACCGGAGCCGGATGAACGTGATATGCTTCCAGGCCGGATCCTCCATCAACGAGCGCATGCGCCTGCGCTTTCTCGCCTGCTGGGTGACGACCCACCACAAGAGCGAATCTTCCCGGTTCCATACCTTGAGGTTGGGCCAGAATCGCTCGTAGTTCGTTCCCCAGAGCAACTCCTTCGACCGCCACCGTTTCCAGCTCCGAATCAGCACGCGCCAGATAAGCCGGTATCTCGGCAGATCCAGCCAGACGACCGTTTCCACCCTGGGCCAGAATACCTTCCGCGAAAACCCCATGTAGGAGCCGGAGACTATCCAGGCGTTACCCGACGTCGCGTCGGAGATTCGCCGCTCCAGCTCTTCGGGAGCTCTTTCGGCGAGGCTGACCCATCCAGGTTCCCAGTTGAGGGCGTCCAGTTCCACGTGGGGGACGTCAAGCGCGGAGGCAATCCGTCGGCCCAGGGTGCTTTTACCGGAACAACTGTTGCCGGTGACGTGGATCCTGCTCCCAAGGGGGACACCGCGAAAAGTCGCTCGAGCACCACTGTCCATTACCGTCCCTGAGTGAGGGATAGGCCTGTTTCCGGTCGTCGGACCCGACGAACTACCCCGGAATCACGCCGGTTTCTGTAGCGCCGCCGAGAGCCAGACCGGCAAGGCGGCCCTCGGATTCTCCTTCCAATCAAGAAGTCGCTTGTCGTTGCAAGACAGAAATGAGGATCCCTCCCAGTAATTCTCATCACCGGCAGGACGTTCCAGGATTTGGCGAAGGAGAAATCCCGCATCGGCAACCGGGTTCAGCATGTCGCCGAGGGTCCAGTTGAATTCAAACGTCCCATCTTTCTCGTCTCGAAAAGGTCCGGGTTGCCAGTAAGGCTTGCCGACTTCGACCGATCGGGTCCCGTCTTTCCAGGGCCTCTGAAACGGATGGACGTCGTAGAAGACGTAGTATCCACCCGGTTTCAGTATGCGAAAGATCTCCTCATAAACCACACGGAGATCCGCGATCCAGACGAAGAAGCCGTTGGTCGAGCAGACCAGGTCGAACGTGCTGTCACCAAGCGGCTCAAGGTCCATCGCGTCCGCCTGGACGAAGTCGATCTCCAGATTCAGTTGTTTCGCCCTGTGTGAAGCGGTTTCGAGTTGACGCTCGGAAATGTCTGTGGAAGTGACATGGGCCTTCATGCCTGCGAGGGCGAAGCTGGCATAATTGTCCCCACTGCCAATGACGCAGACTTGCTTCCCTTTTACGTTGCCGATAAAGGAGCCGATCAACTCGAAGGCGCCGCCCGCGAATCCCAGTTCGGGTTCCTCCGGACAACGGCGCCACAGACCGTCCCGCTCGCGCTTTTCGGCCCACCACCCGGCCGCGGCGTCCCAGTGACGGCGATTGGATTCGTGTGGATGACTAGTCGTCGGATCGGATGGCGGGGGCATAGGCGAGACCCGGTCAGGATCGCGGAACCGCGGACCAGGATGGTAGAACAACAGGAAGCGTTTCGATTAATATAGGCCAGCGTGGATCGCCGGCGCAAGTGTGCAGATCCACCGATCCTCCGGCACATCCACGGCATGAAGACCAGACCCTGCTCCACGACTTCATAGTGGGCCGCCGGTTACTTATTCTGTGCGGCTTCTTCGGATGAGCGCAAATGCTCTTCGATGGAAAGAATACGAGCCTCGATCAATTCGAATCGGCGGTCAACCGCGTCGAACCGGAGGTCAACCGCGTCAAATCGGCGATCGATCGAATCGAACCGGCTGTTAATGGACTGCATACCCTGAAAGAACAAACCCACGGTAAATACCATCGTAGTGACGAAACCGCCGATCATGATCCAGTCTTTGCGTTCCATGGTATTAAACCCGATCCCATCGCGTAGGTCCGCCTGTGGCAAAGGGAGGCGTACCTGTCCTGATCCACCACTTCCCATAGTAGTCGACAAAAGTCAGCGAATATAGACACATAAATTCAATATTAATGTAAAATGGATGCCGGCATTCAGTTTACGCAGGCGGCGTCCTGTTCCACGACTTCAAAATCCGCTTGACAGTCACCGCGCGATCATGCCTTGTTAAACGTACAAGCGTATTTGTCATAAACCGGAGTCTACTCCGGAGGATGGCGCGGCACGGACCATACAACAACTTCCGTGGGAGGAAGTGTCATGGCGAAGTACATGTATCGCACCAAGTACACGCAGTCGGGCCTGCAGGGATTGCTGAAGGAAGGCGGCACGGGCAGGCGCGCGGCCCTTACGCAGACGATCGAAGGGATGGGAGGCGCCCTGGAAGGATTCTACTACGCCATGGGGGACGACGATCTCATCCTGATCGCCGAGATTCCCGACGAAGCGACCGCGACGGCGATCGCCCTCAACGTGGCCGCGGCGGGCGCGCTGAAAGTCTCGACCACGGTCCTGATTTCACCGGAAACGATCGACGAAGCGGTAAGCAAGGGCGTATCCTACCGGTTGCCCGGCGCCTGAGAAAGTCCGGCCGGACTTCGCCGGTAACCGATAAATCGAACGATCGTATAGATTTGCTGTTGCCAATCCTTTTTCGTGGCATTATACTGATTGGTAACCCCTGTAGTTTCTTAGGCAATCATCATAATAAAGCACCACATCGCTGCGCTTCTCGATGGCGGGTTGGACCCTTCGGTGAAGGCCCGTCAAGCAGGCTATCGTTTTTGTTTTTAGGACTTTTTCAGGAAGAAAGGCCTCCAAGCCCAGCTTATCGTTACAGAAGGGAGTCGGTATGGCTAAATCTCTACGCATCATTCCCGAAAAATGTACCGGGTGCATGCAGTGCGAACTGGCCTGTTCCTGGGTGCAGACGGGCATGTTTCAACCATCCCGGTCGCTGATCCGCGTGAACATATTCGACGAGCAGGCCAGCTACGCGCCGTACACATGCTTCCAGTGCGACGAAGCCTGGTGCATGACGGCCTGCCCCGTGAACGCCATCAGCATCGACGCGGATACCGGCGCCAAGGTCGTGGGCGATGCCAACTGCGTGGGATGCGGGTTGTGTACCATCGCCTGTCCCTTCGGCACGGTGTTCTACAATCCCGATACGCAGAAGGCCTTCAAGTGCGATCTGTGCGACGGCAATCCCGCCTGCGCGGTCGCCTGCCCGACGGGCGCCATCGAGTATACCGAGAGCGAGTCGGCCGACTGGCTGGGCGGCTGGGCCGAGAAGGTCAACGAGTCCTACCTGGCATCCATCGAGGGAGGGAACGCGGCATGAGCAATGGCGGATGGACAGGCACGATCCTGCGCGTCGATCTGACCACCGGTCGGATCTCCAAAGAGTCCCTCAACATGGACTGGGCCAAGTCCTTCGTGGGCGGGCGCGGTCTCGCGGCCAGGTACCTCTATGAAGAGATGGACCCGGCGGCGGACGCGCTGGACCCGGACAACAAGATGATTTTCGCGACCGGTCCCATGACCGGCACGAACGCCTCGACGAGTTCACGCTACATGGTGGTCACCAAGGGGGCGCTGACGAACGCCATCACCACGTCCAACTCGGGCGGCCACTGGGGACCGGAACTGAAGTTCGCCGGCTACGACATGCTGATCGTGGAAGGCCGGGCGCCGGTTCCGTCCTACATCTCCATCTGCGACGACGACGTCCGGATCTGCTCCGCCGAGCACCTCTGGGGAAAGACGGTATGGGAGACGGATGATATCGTCCGGGAGGAGTCGGGGCAACACGATACGGTCGTTACCTGTATTGGTCCGGCGGGCGAAAACCTCGTGCGTTTCGCCGCCATAGTCAATGACCGGCACCGGGCCGCCGGACGATCCGGCGTCGGCGCGGTCATGGGTTCGAAGAACCTCAAAGCCATTGCCGTACGCGGTACCGGGGGCGTGCCCATCGCCGACCCGCAGAAGTTCATGTCGGCCATGTGGGAGATGAAGAGCAAGCTGGTCGAGCATCCGGTAACGGGTGAGGGTCTGGCCGCATACGGCACCGCGGTGCTGGTCAACATCATCAACGAGAGCGGCGCACTGCCGACGAACAACCACCAGGTCTCGCAACTCGAAGGCGCGGACAACATCAGCGGGGAGACCCTGGCCGATACGCGGCTGGTGGCCAACAAGGCGTGCTTCGGCTGCACGATCGCCTGCGGCAGGGTGTCTCAGCTGCCGGGCGAGGCGCAGGACAAGTTCACCGTGACCACCCGGCCCCACAACTGGAAGATCGCGGTGGAGGGACCGGAGTACGAGAACGCCTGGGCCATGGGTGCCGACTGCGGCATCAACGACCTGGACGCGCTCATCAAGGCGAACGCCATGTGCAACGAACTGGGCATGGACCCGATCTCCTTCGGGGCGACGCTCGCCGCGGCCATGGAACTGTACGAAAGCGGCGCCGTGAGCGATGAGCAGACCGGCATGCCGCTGAACTTCGGGAGCGGTGATGCGCTCGTCGCCATGACGGAAAAGGCGGCTTACCGCGAAGGCTTCGGCGATGAACTGGCCGAGGGCTCCAAGCGCATGACCGCCAAGTTCAACCGGCCCGAGTTCTTCATGGGCGTGCGCGGTCAGGAATTCCCGGCCTACGACGCCCGGGCGATCCAGGGCATGGGTCTGGGTTACGCGACCTCGAACCGGGGCGCCTGCCACCTGAAAAGCTACACGGTCGCCCCCGAGATCCTGGGCATCCCGGAGAAGATGGATCCGGCCGTGACGGAAGGCAAGGCGGAGATCACCAAGATCTTCCAGGACGCCACCTGCACCGTGGACGCGTCGGGCCTCTGCCTGTTCCTCACCTTCGGCGTGGGACTGGACGAAATACAGCCCCAGCTCGAAGCGGTGACCGGCATTTCCTACACCGTGCCCGAACTGCTGGAAGTCGGGGAGCGCGTCTGGAACATCGAACGCATGTGGAACCAGCGGGCCGGCTTCACGGGCAAGGACGACACGCTGCCGAAGCGGCTGCTCGAAGATCCGATCCCCGATGGCCCGACCAAGGGCGAAGTGAACCGGCTCGGCGAGATGCTGCCGGAATACTACGAACTCCGCGGCTGGAACGCGGAAGGCGAACCCACGCAGGAGAAACTGGCGTCGCTGGGACTGGCGTAGCGCCCGATCCGGCTCTTGGAGCCTGGGTTTTCCGCAGGGCGCGCTCTTAAGCCAGATGACTGGAGCGCGACCCCACATCACCCGGCTTGAGCCGAGGAATGGAGTTTCTTCATGACACACGGGTGGGCCGGCCATATTCTGCGGGTGGACCTGTCGCGGGGCAAGGCGACCAAAGAGCCCCTGAGGCTGGACTGGGCCGAGGAATACATCGGCGGCCGCGGGTTGGCCGCCCGGTACCTCTACGAGGAGATGGACCCCTCGGTCGACGCCCTCGGTCCCGACAACAAGCTGATCATGGCCACCGGACCGCTCACGGGCACCAACGCCTCGTGCGGCTCCCGCTACATGGTGGTGACCAAGGGTTCGCTCACGGGCGCCATCACGACGTCCAATTCAGGCGGCCACTGGGGCCCGGAGCTCAAGTTCGCCGGCTACGACCTGGTGATCGTGGAAGGCCGGGCGGATCGTCCCTGCTACCTCCTCGTCGACGATGACCGCGTCGAGATCCGCGACGCCGGCGGCGTGTGGGGCAAAGTGATCTCGGAGACCGAGGACGCCATCCGCGACGAAACCGGCATGCCCGAACTGCGGGTGGCCGGCATCGGACCGGCGGGCGAGAACTTGGTGCGGTTCGCGTGCATCGTCAACGACAAGCACCGGGCGGCCGGCCGTTCCGGCGTCGGCGCCGTCATGGGTTCCAAGAACCTGAAGGCCATCGCCGTACGCGGCAACCAGGGCGTGCGGATCGCCCGTCCCCGGAATTACATGTCCGCCATCTGGTCCTACCATGATCACCTGGCGGAGAGTCCCGGCCGGCAGGGCCTCACGGAACTGGGCACGGCGCCCACGGTCGACCTGGTCAACACCTTCGGCGGCCTGCCGACACGCAATTTCACGGCCGGCCAGTTCGAGGGCACCGAGGCGATCAACGGGGAGAGCATCAAGGATAACTGGCTGATCGCCAACAAGGCCTGCTTCGCCTGCAATATCGCCTGCGGCCGCGTGACCCAGGTGTCCCCCAACGCCGACAAGTACATGGTCAACATGCATCCCCGCAACTGGAAGGTAGCCGGGGAGGGACCGGAGTACGAGAACCTCTGGTCGCTGGGGGCCGACTGCGGCGTGGACGACATGGACGCCATCGTCATGGCCAACTACCTGTGCAACGACCTGGGCATGGATCCCATCTCCATGGGCGCCACGCTGGCCACGGCGATGGAGATGTACGAGCGGGGTCTGTTGAGCGATGAGCAGACGGGCATGGCGCTCCGGTTCGGAGACGGCAAGGCCCTGATCGCCATGACGGAAGCCACGGGTTTCCGGGAAGGATTCGGCGACGAGCTGGCCGAAGGCTCCAGGCGGATGACCGAGAAGTTCGAGCATCCGGAATACTTCATGGGCGTCAAGGGACAGGAGTTCCCCGCCTATGATCCCCGGGGATTCCAGGGCATGGGCGTGGCCTACGCCACCTGCAACCGCGGCGCCTGTCACCTGAGGGCCTGGACGCCCGGCATCGAGACTTCCGGAGAATACGATCCCCACGGTACCGACGGGAAATCGGTCTGGGTGGCCGAGGAGCAGAACCGGACCACGGCCCACGACGCCACGGGCATCTGCATGTTCACCACGGCGGGTGCGCCCCTGGAAGACCTGATCCCCGTGCTGTCCGCGGCCACCGGCGTGGATTACACCATGGACGACTTCGTGCACATCGGCGAACGGATATGGAACATCGAGCGGCTGTGGAATCTCAAGGCCGGCCTCACCGCGGCCGATGACACGCTGCCTAAGAGACTGATGGAAGAAGCCCATAAGGAAGGACCTTCCGCGGGGGTGACCGTCGACCTCGACGCCATGCTGCCGGACTACTACGCGGCCCGGGGCTGGACGGCGGACGGACGGCCCACCACGGAAAAGCTGATAGAGCTGGGACTCGCGTAACGAAGCACCAGCAACGCATAAACAAATAGACCGTAAAGGACGATAACCGAACCAAACCACGGATGACCCGTACTTCGTTTTTGGATTCTTTCTCTGAAGGAGCGGATTATGGCTACAGAACACGTGATTATTGGCGGCGGACCGGGCGGGATGAACGCCATCGAAACGATCCGGGGTTACGACGCGGACGCGTCCATCACCCTGATCTCCGATGAGCCGGCCTATTCCCGCATGGCCCTGCCCTACTACATCTCGGGGAACATCCCGGTCGAACAGGTCAATACCGGAGACGACGACTATTTCAGCGGGCTGGGAGTGAAGACCCGCTTCGGGGCCAGCGTCACCGAGGTGAACCCCTACGCGAACATGATCACGCTCAGCGACGGTTCGATGGTGCCCTTCGACAACCTGCTGATCGCCACGGGGTCGTCCGCCCAGAAGCTGAACATCCCCGGCGCGGACGGCGACGGGGTCCACAATCTCTGGACCGTGGCGGACGCGGAAAAAACCGTGAGCGCCCTCGGCAGCGATGCCGAGGTGGCCTTCATCGGGGCCGGGTTCATCGGTTTCATCATCCTCAACGCGATGCATAAGCGCGGCGCCCGCCTGAAGGTGATCGAACTGGAAGACCAGGTGCTGCCCCGCATGCTGGACGCCCAAGGCGCTTCCCTGGTGGGCTCCTGGCTCGAGTCCCAGGGCGTCGAAGTCCACACCGGCGTGAGTGTCCAGGCCATCGACCACGGCCACGACGGCGTCAAGACCCTGCAGCTTTCCGACGGTTCGTCCACCCGGGCGGACGTGGTCATCGTGGCCACGGGGATCAAGGCCAATATAGGCTTTCTCGAAGGATCGGGCATCGAGACCAACCAGGGCGTCCTGGTCAACAACCGGTGCCAGTCCAACGTAGCCAACGTGTATGCGGCGGGCGACGTGGCCGAGGGACCGGACCTTTCCACCGGCGGACAGGCAGTGCACGCCATACAGCCCACCGCCGTCGACCACGGCCGGATCGCGGGCGCGAACATGGCCGGTCAGGACGTGGAGTATCCCGGCAGCCTGCTGATAAATATCCTGGACGTGTGCGGGCTGCAGTGCGCCAGTTTCGGCGACTGGTCCGGCGACGGCGACGTCACCGAGGTCATCAACGCCAACCGCCCGGTCTACCGCAAGCTTATCTGGGACGGCTCCACGATAACCGGCGCCATCATGCTCGGACCCGCGGACGACGTGGCCATGTTGAACGACATGGGGATGATCAAGGGGTTGATCCAGGCGAAGACGGACCTGGGCGCGTGGAAGCAGCACATCCAGGCGAACCCGACGGATATCCGGCGGCCCTACGTAGCCACGAAGACCGCGGAGAAGATGCTGGCTCTTACCTCGCTCGGCAAACCCTCCGAGCACCGCGCATACCAGCATACGAAGGATGCCGGAAAGGACCGCAGCGCGCACCAGGTATTCGTCGATTCCGTGGGATAGGGCGGGGATGGCGGACCGGGCTGACCGATTCTGTTCGGCGAGCCAGGCGGACCAGGCGGACCAAGCGGACCAGCAACTTCGAACCGGCCCGCGTAACGCCATCTCGCGTCAATTTCCAAACAGAACACGCACGTTCAGCGTCAGGGACCAGTGGTTCGTGGCGCTGAACGTGTTTAGGTTTGTAAAAGAAGGGTCCGTCTCGAAGTAGGGATGGTATTCATACGTTCCGGTGTGCTCGACATCGTCCACCCTGGAGTACGCCACCTTGAGGCCTATTGCGGCGCGGTCGTTCAAGCTGTAGTCGGCTCCCGCGTATACATGCCCCGCGAATACCGTATCGGATAATCTGGTATCCTGCTTGCTGTTGTAGAACGACAGGGGCGGGTCGTAGAGCGTGCCGGATCCCGATGGATCGCTGTATTCGATCGAAAAGAAGATCCGGGTCAGTTCCACGAACGCTATGCCGGTTCCCACGCCCACGTAAGGCGTTATCCTGCGTGGGCCAAAGGGAAGATCGTAGTACGCGTTCAGGGTCACCTTGCTCGTCACGAGGTCTTCGAAGAAATTCGTGCTGGCAGCCTGCGCCAGGCCAAGGGAAGAACTGGCTCCCGCGGACGTGCCATCCAGGTAGGTTATCTCAATCAGCGCCCCCTGGTCGACGTTGTTTCTCCGATGTGCGAATGAGACCTCGAGGCGAGTGCGGTCGAACACCCGTCCGACAGCGGCGTCGAAACCGATACCCCGGTCGGTGGACGGGTCGTAACGCCACCGGTAGCCGGGAATATCCGGGCGTAAAATCAAATCGAAGCAGGCACTGGTGGGATAACACGTGGATTCCGTGTTCCAGCCCACCTGATCGAGCCCGGAGACCAGGCTGCCGCCCAGTCCGACCGAAACGTACCAGCCGGAAGTCCTCCGATCCTGGGCCTCCTGGGCCGCCGCCTCGGTAACCGAGACGAGGATCAGGCAGATCGTCATCGCGCACGCGACAACTATCGGTTTTTGTGCGTTCATAATCATGTGTCCCGGTTTGTTTTACTATGATTGGACGGCAGGTTGGTCAAAGCAAGCACAAAGTTGCCTTCCCATTTAAACGAGCCGGGTTTTATTCAGTTCCCTGGCTTGATTGATGCTCAGGTATGATTCTGGTCCCGCCCGGATGGAAGCAGCCTACAGGTTAAACAGGTAGGAAACCTTGGCGACGATCTGCTGATCCCGCAGCCTGAGCGGCGTCCTTTCAAAGGGATCGAAAGACAGATCGGTATCCAGATCGTCGTCGCGGAATTGATTGAAGGCCAGGAAAAACGAGTGACCGAAGGGCGACCGGTAAGCCAGCAGGAGATTCATGGTGACCGTGTTCAAATGATAGTCGTCCGCCTCCGCGTGCCGGTCGGCGTTGAACTGGATGAAGGACGAGAAGGACAGGTTAGGTGTGAACGAGTAGTTCATCCGAACACTGGGGATGAGTCGCGTGTTGTGGTCATACTCGTCGGCCTCGAGACCCGCGCGGCTTCCCCGGTCGAGCCGACTTCGGGTGATACCCGGTTCGAAAGCGAAGCGGGGGGTGGGCTTGATCGAGAGCTCGCTGGAAAGGCTGAGCAGGTCCGCGCCGTAGAACCTCCCATAACGTACATTACCCTGAAGGGAGATCCTTCTTCCGCTGTCTGTAAACAGGAACACATTCCCCGCGTTATACGAATAGGAACCTGCAGGAAAATGGACCCCTCCGATTCGCGTGGTCTTGTCGAGCGTATCGAATCTCATATCGTACGAAGCCGAGATCCACACCCCGCGTTCCAACTCCATGAAGAAGTTGGGTGAAAGGGACCAGGAGTCCGCATCCATGAAATCCGTATCTTTCTTCGTGATGTAATTGCTGCGGATTCCCCCGTTGAACCTGCGTATACCCCACCGGCGGACGAAGTTGTTCGTATTGAACCCGAGCCCGATCCGCTGCAGGCCCGTTTCCCGGACGAAACCGGTGTGGGAGATGAAATCGTCGCCGATATCCAGAAAGGACATGCCGTAGCTCATCCATCGATTCTGCCAGCGCTCGATGATGCGAAAGGTCCAGTCCTGGTTATCGGTGCTCAGGGAATCCGTCCAGCTCTTCGCAAAGGTGATCTGCCCCTGGTGGTTGGTCCGCTGCGAAGCCAGGTTGAGATCGAAACCCACGACCCGGTTGTAATCCTCGCTGGCGTAACGGGGGATGGCCATGCCGACTTTGTCGTTGAACCGGGGGTTGGGTTCCTTGAATGTGGCCAGCATGCCCATGCTTGAGCGGGTACCGAGGTCCCGCGAGATTCTCAGGGCCTGCCAGTTGGTGAGCGGTTCGATCTCCATCTCGCCGTCGTCTTCGTACTCCGTTTCCCGGGTCTGAACGTTCAGGAACCCGACGGTTGTCCGCCCGATTTTGCCTGTCAAACGCATGCCCAGGTCGATGGGAACCACCTGGCCATCCGGCAACTGGCGGCCGACGCGACGACTGAAAAACAACTGGGGCGTCCGATCGTTGTTGCCCCTTCTGGGTCCGCGTCGCGGTGGCTGCTGGTTAAGCTTGAAGATATCGCTGCGTTCCAGGAAGAAGGGCCGCTTCTCGTTGAACTGGAACTCGAACCGGGACAGGTTCACCACCTCGTCGTCCGCTTCCACCTGGGCGAAATCCGGATTGATCGTGGTGTTGAGTGTTACGCCGGACGTGATGCTGACCTTGAGGTCGCCGCCCCATTGCCGCAAAAAGTCGTTGGCCGTGTGCGTGGATGCGATCGGGGTCGCTGGAGTCGGCGGCGAATCGGTGTGACGGGAGGACTGGCCGCCAAGCACGGTGAATGGAGTTATCTGGGCCCGTCCACCGGGGGTGATGTTGGACAGGGCGGTCAACCGCCCCCCCTTGCCGAAACGGTAAAGCGCCTGGTCGCCGTCTTTCAGACTCAGCGGAACCCAGTAGGATTCCTCGCGGATACGCTGAATCCGCCGGCCGAAGTTGATGCCCCAGGTCTGATGCTCGCGTTTCGGAAAGCGGAGCGTATGAAAAGGAATCACGTATTCCGCCGTCCATCCGTAGTCGTAGACCTGGCTTGCCGAATTCCAGAATCCGTTCCAGTCCCGGTCGTCGTTACTTCCCTCCCGGCTGACGAAGGCGTCGGAGCGCGCGCCGTTGGGATTCGTCTGGAATTCGTAGGCTTCGCGGTACTGATCGAGCGAAGCGATCACGACCGTGACCATATCGTTCGAAAAACCCATTCGCGTATCGCGCTTCATATCCGGCGCCATGATATGTTCCGGGTGAGGTTCAAAGCAAACGAATCCTACGTACAGGTTCTTGTCATCGTAGAGCACCCGGACCTCGGTCGGATGGGTCGCCGGGTCGCCCTCGGCCGGTTCGAGCTGGAAGAAATCGCTGGCAACGTCCGCCTGCTGCCATTCGATTTCGTCCAGATGGCCGTCCACCTTAATGGAGGAAGCCACTCGTTCCGCCGTGAGCATGTAATCTGAAGGATCGAGGTTCTGATAATCGAAGGGCGTCTTGGACACGGGCAGGGGAACGCTGAACGGTCGCGGGTCCGACGTCCGGTCGGTTTCTTCCGACATCGCCGCTTCAGTTTCCGATATGGTCGTTTCAACAGAGGCATGATCTCGCGGAGATTGGGCCCGCGCGATATCATGAAGCAAAAGCAGACAGGCAAAGACGCAGAACAGACCGCCACATATCCGGGCGGACACGCGAAACGACATTTAATCCTCCAGCATCGAACGTTGCGTTTAAATCCAACGGCTTTAGAAGTTTACTTCCATCTTACTTTTTACAATCCAGCGAATCTAAACCTTCAAGTGATCCGCCTCGATTCACGGCGGGCGGAATATAGGCATTCATGGCCGGGTTGTCCAGTAAGCCGTTTTTCTTTGACAACCGGGGCGGATATCCTGCGTGCTGTTGAAGTTGAAATCGCTTGACGCCGGGACTTCGAAGAACAGATTGTGATGAAGGGAAACGGGCGGATCACCGGTCCGCAAACGATGATCGGCCGAATGTCGCCATCAGGGGCGCAGGGATCAGACTGGAAAAGCGATGCTGATCACACTGGAAGAAATAGAACAGGCCCGGAAGGAGCTTCCGCCGGAAATCGTCTACACGCCCGCCCTGCGGTCAGCCGCGGTTTCCGATCAGATCGGCGCGGACGTCTGGTTGAAGACGGAAAACCTCCAGGTGACAGGATCTTACAAGACGCGCGCGGCCTATACCATCCTGAACCGCCTTTCCGAGGGCCAGAAGAAAAAGGGCGCCGCGATTTCCTCCTCCGGAAACTTTGCGACGGCATTCGCCTTCATGGGTACGCTGCTGGGGATTCCGACGGCGATCGTGATGATGAAAAAGACCTCGCCCTACAAGGTGCAGCGCACGGTGGACTACGGCGCCGAAGCGGTGATGTGCGAAAACCACAACCAGGCGAGGTGGGACACGCTGGAACAGCTGGGCAGGGAACGGGGCATCACCGCGATAAACACCTGGGAAGACGAGAACGTCGTTCGGGGCCATGGCAGCATAGGCGCCGAAATCATGGAACAGGCGCCGGACCTGGACGCCGTGATCGTCCCCGTGAGCAGCGGGGGCCTGATCGGCGGCATCGCCACGGCCGTGAAGACGTTGAACCCGGCGGTGAAGGTGATCGGGGTTCAACCCAAAGGGTCGCAGGCGGTTTACCAGTCTTTTCTGAAGAAGGAGATCTGCGAGGTGCCGGAACCGGACACGGTGTGCGATTCGCTCGTAGCGCCCCGCCCGGGCGACTTGACCTTCGAACACGTAATGGCCTACGTGGACGAGATGGTGCTGGTTTCCGACGAGCAGGCGATCGACGCGGTAAAGTACCTGATCGGGACGACCAAACTCGTGGTCGAACCCGGAGGCGCAGTCGGCGTCGCCGCGCTATTGAACGGCATCGTTTCGCTGGAAGGCAAGAAGGTCGTGGCGCTGCTCAGCGGTGGCAACATCATGCCCGGGCAACTCGCGGGGTACCTGGGCGCGTCCTGACCCGAAAAGTCAAGGCTGCACGCGGTTGTGGCATGGCTCAGGACGACACCTTGCGAATCTGAATATCGCCGCCACTGGTTTCGAGCTTGATGCGATTGCCACCCCCGTTAATGTCGCCGGTGGCTCTTATCGTCCTTCGATTCCGCGTCTCCTCTTCCTGTTCTTCCAGGTCGAAATCCGAGTCGATTCGATATTCCTTGTCGCGGCCGAACCAGGACCGCTCAAGATGAATCTCCGCCTCAAGCGTGGCCGGCAGATCCTCGGGAATCTGAATAGTCAGTTCCCCACCGGACGACTGCAGTAACCAGTCTTCTTCCAGTGCGTTTACGGTCGCCCTCAAACGGGCTTCGATGTCGCCGCCCGAGGTAGTCGCCGTGACACCGCCGCCCGTCGCATTGCCGATCGCGATATCGCCGCCCGACGTGCCCGCCTTCAGGCTTCCCTCAGCACTGTCGATGGTGACGTCGCCACCCGAGGTATGCACATCCACCGCGCCATTGGCGCGCTCGATCGTGATATCGCCGCCCGAGGTCTTCGCCGTCACCTCTCCCGTGGTATGGCCTATCCTGATGTCGCCGCCCGAGGTAGTCGCCTCTGTGTTTCCCCCGGCTTGATCGATTTCGATATCGCCTCCGGAAGTTCTCACCGTCACTTCGCCGTCTGTACTGCCGACTGTGATGTCGCCGCCGGAGGTCTTCGCCGTCACTTCGCCTGCCGCGCCGCCGATCGTGACGTCACCGCCCGAGGTGGATACATCCACCTCGCCCCGGGCGTCCCGGATCTCGATATCCCCGCCGGAGGTGGACACCTTCGTCTCCCTTCCGCCCCCCTTGATGGTCACATCTCCACCTGACGTGTGAACACGGATCACGGCGTCCGTTACGTTGCCGACGTTGACATCGCCGCCCGAGGTGCGGGCAAGCACGTCGCCCCGCAGGTCTCCGACATCGATGTCGCCGCCCGAGGTCTTGAGGTCCAGGCTGTACGATTCCGACAACCTGACCCGTATATCCAGCGATACGTTGTCGAACCCGTAATTCCGATCACGGTCTATCCGGACGTTTACGTCGTTCTCCTGTTGGGAGATATCCACGGCAACGTCCCTGAAGGCATCGCGCGCGCTGTCTTCGCTGATTCCCGTCCGGCGTTTTTCAATCTCGACGTCGACTTCATCGTTGGACCAGCTTTCGACCCGGATCGAACCGAAGTCGGCGTCTACAGTCAACGTGCCAGCCCCATCCACCGTATACTTCTGGTGGGTTCTTTCTTTGAAACTGAATCCGTCTCGCATAAATGTGGTCTCCTGCGCGCCGCATGCATAGGCCGAGGCAACAAGCAGACTGACACCGACCAGGTTCAATAACAAACGCATCATTCCTCCCGATTTGTCAATACTTGCGATATTGTCATCGCCGAAGACCTGTTACGTAGAACCGACCCGGACTTTTCCACCCAGGGTCTTGGCCGACACTTTCCCTGAAGCGGCTTCAACGATGATGTTTCCGCCCATGGTGTAGGCGGTCAAGTCACCTTCTGTACGTCCGACTCTGATGCTTCCGCCCAGCGTCTTGGCGTCCACATCCCCCTTCGTGTCACCTATATCGATACTTCCGCCCAGCGTCTTCGCATACACGCCCCCTTCCGTCGGGCCGATGCGGATGCTTCCACCCAGCGTCCTGGCGTCCACGTCACCTTTCGTGGCGCCTAGCCTGATGCTTCCGCCTGCCGTCTTCGCCATGATCTCGCCGTCCAGGTCCGCGATTTCGATGCTGCCTCCTGCCGTATTGATGTCCAGGTTGTATGTATAGGGCACCTGGACTATAATCGCTATGGACACCCTGTTGCGCTTGAACCATCGCGATTTGTCGACGCGGACATGCACGTCGTTGTCCTGCTGTTCCGTTGTTACCTCCACTTCGTCGAAGGCGCGGCGTGCCTGGTCTTCGGTGCCTTCCTTCCGTTGCTTTTCTACCAGGATCTCCAATTTGTTGGTGGTCGCGGTCTCGATCCGAACGGATCCGATGTCGGCATCGATGGTCAGCTTGCCGCCCGGATCGACCGCGTACGTCGCAGTGATGTTTTCCACGAATCCACGTTCAGTTCGCATCATCTCGGTATCGTGCGAATCTTGCGCGGCTGAATTCAACATTACCGTTATGCACAGGCTAGCGACCGTCAGCTTCCAAAACGCATTCATGGGACCCGATTCCTGGTGTGGTTTGGTTAATGTCCATCAAGCTGTCTGTTCTGCGATTAAGACTCCGGCGATGAGGAAAAGGTTGTGTCGCCTCTCGAGGTTTCCTTCTGCCGTGCTGGCAACGGCGTTACCGTCTATGGTACCTGTTTGTGATGTTGCCGCTGAGCGTCGTGGTTTTCAATTCTCCTTGCACATAACCGGTTTGGATATTTCCAGAGTTCGAACGGACCGTCGCGTCACCATTCACGGGACCGATCTTGATGTTACCACTTAAGGACTTGGCGTGCAGGTCTCCGTCTATGGTACGTGTTTCTATTTTGCCAGAGTTCGAACGGATCGTCACATCACCATCCACTAGGCCGATGATCTCGGTATTCCCACTCAGTGTAATGATGTGCACCTTGCCTACTACGCGACCAGTCTCGATATTCCCGCTGTTCGTCTTTATGCTCAAGTCACCTTCGGTTGGACCGGTCGAAACGTTCCCGGAAAGGGTCTTAGCCGTCACGTTTCCTGCGATGTTCCCCGTCTGGATATCACCGATGATAGTGCTGAGGTCGAGGTTGTATTCCACGGGCACCAGAACCTCTATATCTACAGAAACCCGATCCGGCCAGTCCTGCCAGAACCATCGCGTGTACGTGACGTTCCTGATCTGATCGACTTCGATTCGTACCCCGTTATACGTCTCTTTGATTTCGACTTCAACATTACTGAAGTCTTTACGCGCCTGGTCAGCATCGGTTGTCCTTAATCGTTTTCTAACCAGAACATCTACTTCATTCTTATTTGAGCTTCTGATGTGAATTGCCCCCAATTCGGCGGCAACGATCGCCAGTGTACCACCGGGGTCCACCTCGTATTTCTGCCTGGTGCTTTCGATATAGTCCCGCCCGTCGCGCTCAAATTCGATCTCTTGCCCGTCGCGCTCAACAAATTCGATCTCTTGCATGCTGCACGCACTTGAAATCCAGATACATGCATATAAAACCGCGAAAACTCCAGTCCGGTTCATAATCTCCCCCAATCGCTATATTCAGAATCGGAAAAGTGTACTGCGATTCTTAAACATTAGACTAATGCGACGGGAATAATGTTTCGGGGTCCCGAGGAATGTCCTACTGAGGTATTGGATTCTTCCAGGCAGGTATATCCGGCTAGAGCAGACCTGGTTCAGGTCAACACCATGCCGAAGATGCAATGCGACCTTGAACACGCCATGGAAATTGATCGGAGGATCTTAAAGGGTATACGGAATCCTACTCCACCCAGTGGGACACGAGGGGCTTCAACTCACCGGGCAGGCTGTCGAAGACGTCCTTTGGAAGGGTGGGGACCAGGTTTTCCGTTCCGCCGGTCTCGTCCACCAGGATCCTACGGTCTTCCGAGCCGGGCCTCAGCACGTTCAGGTTCAGCCACCAGGGCGCGTAGCGGACGACGACGGCCACACGGGGGTCCTGAGAGGTGTTGGCGGCCGTGGAATGCCAGAGCCGGCTGTCCATGACAAGGACGCTTCCCGCCTGGCCGGTCACGTTCAACTCGTTCGGATGGGGGGCTTCCGCCGGCACCCCGTTGTGCCCGGTCGGGTTGTTGGCGGCGCGGTGGCTGCCCGGGACGATGAGCGTTCCCCCGTTGGCCCCGGTGAAGGAGGAGAGCATCCAGATGGTCGTGAGGTGCATGACCGCGTCCGGGTAAGGAGCGGGCACATGTCCCGCGTTCCGCTGGTTGAAGGGCCAGTCCGCGTGCCATCCCCCGCGGTCGTTCCCGGGCTCGTTGATGGTGGCCGTAGTGAAGGAGATGCGGAAATGGCGTCCGAGCAGCGCGGCGGCCAGGTCGACGATACGCCGGTCCGCGAGCCAGGGCGCCAGCGACTGGTCGTACTTCAGGAAACCGCTCACATGGCCGATGTTCGCGGGTGCGTCGGGATTCCGATGACGGTTCGTGGAGGCGATGACCCGGTCGCGTATCTCGTCCAGCCTGTCCCCGGGGAGAATGTTGTCCAGGACGCACCAGCCGTCGAGATGCATGCGTTGTTTCAGCGTCTCCAATGTCATGCAGTTTGTCCTTTAAGGATGACCACAGGTCAAGGACTGCTGAAAGGATAGTTTATTGAGATACGATTCAGCGTGGTTCGGCAGACTGTGGACATCTAACCCTGCAGGTCGTCGGTGCTCAGCGTGCCGGCCTCCTGATGCCGCCGGAATACGTCCCAGGTCTCCCTGATCCCCTCGTCCAGCGGCGTGTAGGGGATCTCGCCCACATCCTCCTGGATGGCGCGGTCATCGAGGTCCGGCGCGATGGGCAGGTTCATGTCCAGGTGGGAGATGAGTCCGTCCGATCCGGGCACGACGCGCTCGATGGACGCGATCACCTCGTCGATGGAAACGACGTCTCCCCGGACGCTGTAGGCCCCGGCGCCGGTGGTTTCCGCCTCGGCGCAGCGGATGAACGTGCGGGCGGTGTCGTTCACGTACTGCATGTTGTTCCGTCCGCCGTACCCGATCACGTACGGACGGTTCAACAGGGCGGCCTTGACCGCTTTCGTGGGATCGGAGGTCAACCCGAAGTCCCGGCCCGGTCCGTACACGGTCCATGGACGCAGGCCTATGCTGGAAATGCCGTGATCCAGAAAGTACACCCGCGCGTTCGCTTCGTTGCACTGCTTGAAGACGCCGTAGTGGGTAACGGGCCGCAGTACCGCGTCATTGTCGACCGGACCCGAATCGTAGTCGTCTTCCATGCCGTAGACAGCCGCGGAACTCGCATAGACGATGCGTCGTACGATATCGTCGTGGGTTTTTGCCGCTTCGAAGACGTTCAGGGTGCCGATCACGTTAACCGTTGCGCCCTTGATGGGATCGGCCTTGCACACGGGCACCTGCAGGCCCGCCAGGTGGATGATGCGGGACGCGCCCGTTTCTCCGACCACCCGGGTGAAGTGGGGTCCGTCGGCGATGTCGCCCTCGATGAACCGGACCCGGGCGATCTGTTCCTCGTCCATGATCAGCGCCATGCGGGCGGTGTGTTCCGCCAGGTCGTAGATCGCGACATCGTGTCCGTCGTCGATCAGGTTCTTCACGATCCACGAACCGATACAACCATATCCGCCGGTGAGCAGATACTGCATGAAGACAGGCCTTTGGAACGGGAAACAAGGGCAGAAAATCTCGTCCATTGTATGGCGCGTGGGGGCTGGTGTCAAGGGAAACAGCCGCCTGCCGGCCGCGGTTTTAGTCCTTGATCGGACCCCGTCCGGAAAATACATTGTGCGCATCCGGGACGACCGGAACAAGACCCGTAATCCTGCTGATTTCATCCCTACAAGCGTTTATATCATGAGTGTTCGACCGCGGTCTTCCCCGCTGTCCGGGAAGCCGGATTCCCATTATCCCGTTGGAGGTTCTCCCGCCGGAAACGGTGGGCTTGCTTCGGGCATGACCCTTCGGGCGGTGGGTCTCGGACTCCTCCTGTCCGCGTCGATGGCATGGTGGGTCGTGCATTCCGCCTTCGAAGCCCATTCCTCCTACCTTTCCATTACCCACATGCCCATGGCGGCGCTCTTCCCCTTCATGCTGGTCGTCTTCGTGATAAACGGCCTGTTGAAGCGATTCGCGCCCACGAGGGTCTTCACCGCGCCGGAACTGATCATCGTCTTCTTCACCGTGTTTACGGCATCGGCCATTCCGGGGTGGGCCTTTACCACCTACTGGGTCGCCATTCCCTCCATCCCCCACTACTACGCCAACTCCGAGAACAGGTACGTCGAGTTGTTCTTCGAGTACCTCCCTGCCTGGCTGATCGTCCCGGACGATCGGAACGCGGTACAGTGGTTCTACGAGGGGCTGCCATCCAGCGGCATGATCCCCTGGCGGGACTGGATCATCCCCATGGGCTGGTGGGGCACCTTCTTTCTGGCCCTCTTCTTCGCCAGCGCATCGCTCATGGTGATCCTGCGCAAGCAGTGGATCGAAAGAGAGCGGCTGACCTTTCCGCTGGCCCGCGTGCCGCTGCTGCTCATCGAAGAAGACGAAAGCGGTTCCGTGCTGCCCCGCATCGCCCGGTCCAAGGTATTCTGGTACGGTTTCTCCATCCCCCTCTTCATCATCCTGTGGAATATCGTCTCGTACTGGGACGTCGTGCCGCCCATCAAACTGGGCGGGGATTACCGCGTACCGATTACCCTGGCCGAATCCTTCCCGCCGATTCAGTTCAAGATCAGTTTCGCTTTCATCGCCATTGGATTCTTTACCGAATTGAACATCCTGTTCAGCATTTGGGTATTCTTTCTACTGGCCACGATCCAGATCGGCATCATGAGCCGGTTCGGCATTCCGAAGACGGCCGAAATCGTAACGGCACAACACCTGGGCGGATTCTTCATGTTCACCCTCTTCGGACTCTGGATGGCCCGCCGCCACCTCTACGACGTGGTGAGAAAGGCGATCGGCAGAGGCGACGACATTGATGACTCAGGGGAGTTCTTTTCTTACAGGACCGCCATGGGAGGCGTGGTGATCGGCATCCTGTACATGTTCTTCTTCCTGATCAGCATGGGCATGTCCCTTGCCGCCGCAGCCACGCTGCTGGCCACCTGCATGCTGCTCTTTCTCGGGGTTACCCGCGTGGTGGCGGAAGCGGGGCTGATCTACCTGGATCTGCCGTACAACGCCCATGAATTCACGGTTTTTTCCTTCGGATCGGCGAATCTGCACCGGGCGGACCTCACCATTCTGACCCTTTCACAGACCTTCTCGAGGAACTGGCGCACGCTGGGCATGTGCGCCATGGCCCACGTCAACAAGGTCGGCGATGAGATCGGCGGCGCCCGGCGAGGCATCTTTCCCGTCATTGTGTCGGCGCTTCTCATGGCCGCGGTCATATCGGTCGTATACACCGTCTTCCTGGGTTACGCGACCACGGGGGCAGATGGGTTCGAGGACGCCTTCGGCAACGCAAAGCGAGGTTACGAGACGCTCGCGTCGTGGATCAATAACCAGACGCAGTTGACCGGCGGCGAATACGCCGGCCTCGGGATCGGCGCATTGGTCGCCTGGCTGCTGATCCTGGCTCACCACAATTTTCACTGGTGGCCGCTGCATCCTATCGGCTGGGCCGTCGCCAAAACCTGGGCCATTGGGATGATCGCCACTTCGATCTTCATCGTCTGGCTCATCAAGGCCGTGATCCTGAAACTGGGCGGCACGACACTATACCGCAAGGCGCAGCCCTTCTTCATCGGCATGCTGGTGGGCTACGTGCTGGGCGTGGCGCTCTCCTACTGCGTCGATGTGATCTGGTTTCCAGCCTCGGGACATATCGTGGAGACGTGGTAGCCGGCTTTTCCGCCCGTAAGAGGACGACAACAGCGACGATGGTAAAACAACAGCATCGACCTATGGCCATTTTGATGAGTTGAAATGAAAGGAGTTTTACATGAGCGTGGAGCAGGTCATGCCCGACGAGGCGGCCAGGCTGGTCGAATCGGAAGGGTACGCATACATCGATGTCCGGTCCGTTCCCGAATTCGACCAGGGCCATCCCGCGCCGGCCGTGAACATCCCGCTATTGCACGCGGACGAGCAGACCGGGCAGATGACGCCGAATCCCGATTTCGTCCGGGTGGTGAAGGCAAACTATGCGGAAGATTCGAAGCTGGTGCTGGGCTGCCGGACCGGCCAGCGGTCCAATCACGCCGCCCAACTGCTGCAGTCTATGGGATACCAGACGGTGGTCAACATGCGCTGCGGGTTCAGCGGGGAGATGACGCCCTTCGGCCAGGTCGTCAATCCCGGCTGGGAGGAAGTGGCCCTGCCGGTGAGCTACGAGAGCGGTGAAGGCGTGAGTTACGCGTCGCTGGAGGCGAAGTCGGAAGAGGACTGATGGGTGGCCGTGGAAACAGAACGGCCCGTTTGGTGACAGCCCGTTTGGCACCTTGGGTTTTCGCGGCGGCAGGCTATCCCCGCAACACCTCTTCGTAATAGGATTCATACTGCGGGACGACGGCCTCTTCCGCGAAGTTGTCCAGCACCCGCTGCCGCGCCTGCCTCCCGATGGTCTGGCGGAACGCGTCGTCGGACAGCAGGACCGTGGCGTGCCGGACCATCTGCCGGATGTCGCCCACTTCGGTGATGTATCCCGTCTCCCCGTGGTGCACGAGTTCCGGCAGGCCTCCGGCGTTGGCGCCGATCACCGGGACGCCGCAGCTCATCGCCTCCAGGGCCGACAGGCCGAAGCTCTCCTGTTCGCTGGGAAGCAGATAAAGGTCGGAACAGGAGAGGATCCGGTCCACCCCTTCCTGCTCGCCCATGAAAACAACGCCGTCCTGAAGTCCCAGTTCCCCGGCCAGTTCCTGCATGGGGATACGCTCCGGTCCTTCCCCCACCAGCAGCAGCTTGCACTTGACCTTGCGCCGGACCTCCGCGTACATGCGGATGATATCGCCGATACGTTTGACCGGCCGGAAATTCGAGACGTGCACGATGACCTTCTCGTCCTCGTCGACGAAGTTGCTGATGTCGCAGTGGCCGTCCCCCCGGCGAAACCGGTCGACATCCACGAAATTGGGAATCACCCGGATGTCCTGCTCGATATCGAAGAGGGACAGCGTGTCGCGCTTCAGGGACTCGGATACGGCGGTGACTCCCTGGCTTTCCTCGATGCTGAACCGGGTGACCCGGTAGAAGGACTTGTCGCTGCCCACGAGGGTGATGTCGGTGCCGTGCAGGGTCGTGATGACTTTGATGTCCCGCTCGCGCAGCATGTGCCGCGCCAGGAAGGCGCAGGTGGCGTGGGGCACGGCGTAGTGCACGTGCAGGATGTCCAGTTCCGCCTCGGACGCCACATCGGCCATTTTCGCCGCGAGCGCGAGGGTGTAAGGCGGATACTTGAACAGCGGGTAGGGCATGACCTCCACGTTGTGGAAGGAGATGTTCTGGCTGTACTCCTGCAGGCGGAAGGGGATCGAATAGCTCACGAAATGGACCATGTGCCCCTTCCGGGCCAGCGCCTGTCCCAGTTCGGCGGCGATGGCGCCGCTTCCTCCGTAGGTCGGGTAACACGTAATGCCGATGTTCATTTGATCTCGCCTCTACCCGCGAAGTGAGCCAGCGGATCGTCGATCGAGAGGTATTCCCGGACGACGAAGGGCTCCCCGTACCGGGCGCCGATCAACTGTCCGTAGTAGCGGCTCTGGGCCTCGACCTCTTCCAGGAACTCCGGACGGCTGATGAACGTTTCGGGCTCGGTGGACTCCGGGTCGTGGAACTGCGACCGGTGGGCCTTCACGGCCTCGATCTTGCGGCCGAACGTCGAGGTGATGTCGACGATGAACGATGGACGGGGCTCCTGGTAGCGGTGGTGAGTGAGGTAGAAGACCAGGTACCGGGGCCGGAAAGCCGGGTGTTCCGTTTCGATCTTCTCCAGGCCGGCCAGGAAGGCCGCGTCTTTCGCCAGCCGGGCGGTGGCTCCGTGATCGGGATGACGGGCGATTTCGTGGGGAACGAGCAGCAATTCGGGCCGGAATCGGCGTATGGCGTCCACGAGGGCGTCGCGGTGGGTCTCGCAGGCGCCGATGCGGGCATCCGGCAGTTCGAGATTCAGCCTTTCGGACAGCTCCAGGATCTCCGCCGCTGCCGCAGCCTCCCGGGCCCGCTCGTCCACTGTCCCCCGGGTCCCCTTCTCGCCCCGGCTCATATCGACGATCCCGGTGGCATACCCCAGGTCGGCGAAACGGATCATCAGGCCTCCGCAGTGCAGTTCCACGTCGTCGGGATGGGGGGATACGGCCAGGATGTCCAGTTTCATAGGAGCGTGATCCTGTGTCTGAAATCGGTCTCGTCAGTGGCCTCGAAGAGCGTCCTCATGACGTCGAAGCCGTGTAGGGCGACATACTGCCAGATGTTGGCTATCCGTTCCTGCAACTGTCCGTTCGGATAGAGTTGGCGGTCCGCCCTGATAATCTGGCTGCGCATGACGCCGTCCGCCTTCTTCAGGGCCCGGAGGGTCTTTTCTTCCAGCCTTCCCAGGGCGAAGTTGGTCTTCCGCTCCGAGGCTTCGACGATCCGGATCAGCCCGGGGTCGATGGTCGTCATGTGTCCCTTCAGGTTCCGGTAGTGGGCTTTCACGTCTCCCCGGGCGGCCCGTAATCCCTCGGTGATATGCACCGGCATGTCATCCCGCAGTTTCCGGTCGACCACGGATTCGATACCCTGGACGAAATGGGAAAGGGCCAGGCCGTGTTTCTCCAGGACCCGGGCGGTCCTCGCGCCTACCAGCGTATGGGACGCGCGGGGATAGACCACGGGGAAGGGCAGGCCGTACTGGCGGTACACGCCGCCGAGTTGCCCGTAGTAGGCGATTTCCGCCGGACCGCCGATATAGGTCAGCGTCGGAAACAGCGTGTCCTGCACCAGGGGCCGGGTGATGACGTTATGGGTGAATCGCTCGGGCGCCTCATCGAGCAATTCCAGCAGGTCCTTTTCGGTAAAGGACAGACTGCGGTCCCGGTTGCTGAACCGTTCGTTCTCGTAGCGCAGGGCATTGCGCTGCCCGTCCTGGTACAGAAACAGGTTCACCGCGTCCGGGGACCGGGAGACCTGGGGTTGGAACCCGGCTTCGGCCAGTTTGCCTGAAACCGCCAGGACCGAGCGCGTGGATGCGAGCGGGTCCCGGATTTCCCGTTCGAAAACGGGACTCATATGGAATTTAAGCGCCGGGTCGGTGGGGTCTACGAGGACCAGGCCCTGTCCCCGGAAGAGCAGTGTCATGAGCCGGGCGAAGGCATCGGAAAGCGTGATCTCGGCGGTACAGTGCTGCCGAAGCGCGTCGATAGCGGAGGGGCTGTACTCCGAGTCAGGCAGGGCCTCCTCGAATCGCCCGAGCAGCGGTCCTATCCCCGGACCGAGCTCCCGGTCGCTTGCGGACCGGCGGTCATTGGGGTCGTCGGGACTCAATTCGAACCGAAGCGCCTCCCCGTCCGCCCGGCAGACGTGGACGTGGTTGATCTCGGCGTAGTCGTGGTCGTCGGCGGCCATCCAGAAGACGGGCACGGCCCGTACGCCGGTTTCCTCCGACACCCGCCTCGCCAGCCTCACGGCCGTGACGGCCTTGTAGATGGTATAGAGCGGCCCGGTGAACAGTCCCGTCTGCTGTCCGGTGGAAACCACGTAGGTATCGTCCACGGCGAGGGACCGGGCGTTGTCGAGTACCGTCTCGTCCGCGCCGTACCGGGTGTTCTGTTCCTCCAGTATCCGGGAGAGGACCTTTCGCGGCGGGGGCGTTGTGCGGGACCTTACGGCCTCGATCGCGCGGGGCCAGACATCCGGATCGCGGGGATCGTAGGCGTAGAACGGCCGCAACGACTCGAAATCGTCGAGAAAGGCATGCAGCAGGGGTGCAGGCAACACCTGGCAGTAGTCCACTGCATAAGAGTTCATGTTGGCCGGCCTTGTTCGACTCGTTCCCTGACGGTACGGCAGCGAAGGCGGTGTCACGCGGCGGGGACCGGCTTACGCGGTTCCGGCACCCTGTTCCCCGTCCGCTTTTCCATGATGAGCAAATAGGCCGGCAGCGCGATCAGGGCCGTCGTCAGCGTGGCGATCTCTCCCACGTTGGCCATGATCCCGAAGGAATGCAGGCCCCGGTTGGACGTCAGCATCAGCGAGGTATACCCGATCAGCGTCGTGGACGAACACATGACCAGGGCCGCGCCCGTATGCTGTACCATATTATGTATGGAACCGCGTCCGTCAAGGCGGTAGCGTTGATACAGGTTCACGCTGTAGTCCACGCCGATCCCCAGCGTTGTAGGTATGACGATAAAGTTGAAGAAGTTCACCTTGATGTCGAAGACGGCGATGACCCCGCCCATGACCAGCATGCCGCCCAGCAGGGATGCCAGGATCACGACCGACGCGTGGATGCTTCGGAAAGCCAGTACGAGGAGCGTGATCACGCCCACGAAACAGGCGACCGTGGCGATGGGGCCGTCGCGGTCCACGGCCTTCAGCATGTCGGCGAAAACCACGGCCTCGCCGGAAGAATAGATGACTTCGTCGTCTGGCAGACGATTGGAACGGACGACTTCCGCGAACCGGATCAGATTTCTGCCGTTCCAGAGTCCGGCGTCCGATCTCGGGTAGACGTAGACCAGTCTGCCCACCGTCCCGTCCCGCTCCTCGAAGGGACGCGTAAGTGCCTGGGGCAGGTCGTCCACGGTGATCTCTTCCAAACTGAGGTTGTCGCGGAAATCGTTGATCCTGGCGAGCTGATCGGGCGGAATGCCGAGTTCGTCGGGCGGATTCGTGTCGAGCATGTATTCGATGTCCCAGAGGACGTCGATCTTGTCCTCCTGGTCCTCCGGAAGCAGGTCGAAAATGGTCCGCACGCGGTCGATGGTTGGGTTCGGGACTTCCTTTTCCGCTTCTTTCTTGCCCAGTACTGCCCGGCGTATGCCCGGAACCTGATCCAGCCGGTCCGCCAGGATGACCGCGGGCGACTGCGATATGCCGAACAGGGCATTTACGCGGTGGTTGAGAATTCGCTCGTAGGTGTCGCCCCGCGGCTCGTTTCGAAGTTTCGAGAAATCGTACTCGAAGGAATTCGGAAGCCACCACACCAGCAGGACGGCACCCAGCACGACCAGGGAGATACTCGTGCCCACTACTGCATGGGGAGCCCGCTGGACCAGGTTGGCGAGACGGGTCAGCGCCCTGCCCCGGGATACTCTCCGGGTCCAGGTCTTCCGCCCGAACTCGGTACGGTCCCAGAGCATCAGCAGCGCGGGGAGGATGGAAAAGGTCGAAAACCAGCACAACAGCATGCCCAGGCCGCCGATGAAACCGAAATGATTGAAGCCCCGGAAATCGGTGATCATGAGGGTACCGTAGGCGAGACCGGTCGACAGTGCGGAGGTGATGGTCGCAGTGAGGGTGTTTCGGAAGGCGATCTGCACGCCGTCCCTGGCGTTTTCGCCTCGCAGCCGTTCTTCCTTGTACCTGGCCATCAGGATCAGGCCGTAGTTGATGCCGTTCCCCACGATGATGGCGCCCAGGAAGGCGGTCTGCATGTTCAGGTAGCCGATGCGGAAAAAGGTAATGCAGAACGTCCAGAGGATGCCGACGACCACGACCAGCGTGATGTTGATGACCGGGACGATAGTCCGGAAGTAGAGAAATATGGCCAGGGCGACCAGCGTAAGCGTAAAGGCCGCGGAAGAGAAGATCTCCCGCTGGACGGACGAATACTGGTCGAGGATCAGGCGGTACTTGCCGGTGAGGCCGACCTTCAGCGACGGGTGGTAGGACGCGGGGTCGAGGCCTTCCGCGATGGCCATGACCCGTTCGCACAGATCCCTGGAGAAGGACACGCCGGTCGACGAGCCGAAGGGTTTCAGGACCATGACCAGAAACTGCCCCTGGTCGTCGTGTCCCGTGAAATACCCGTCGACCCACTTGTCCAGCTTCTCCGACGCCTGTTTCTCGTACTTCTCCTCCAGGTCGCTCACCGTGAACGGCTCGTCTTCCACCTCCAGACCGAGGTCTTCCTCGGAAACGAAAAGGGGGTTCTGTTCCAGTTTCTTCTTCAGGATCTGCCGGCTCAGCCGGCTCTGGATCTCTTCCAGGTCCTCCAGGTTCGCGTACAGGTACTTGTGGTCTTCGTAGAACCGCTTCTCGTCGTCCACCCTGTACTCAATGTAGCGGACATACCCTTCCGGGAGATCGGACCGGAGCCTGCCGGCGAGGTCGTCGGCGTACCGCTGGGCGGCGGCCAGGTCTTCCGTCTCTATGACGACGGTCAGGTTGCCGATGCCGCCGACGCGCTCCGTGAGCCGGTGTATGTCGTCGACGCTTCGGTAGCCTTCGGGGAGCAGTTCGACGAAGTCGGTTTTCAGCTGAAGCCTGGAGGCGAAGTGGACGGAAAGCAGGGCCGTTATCAGCGCACCAAGGACGATCTTCGCCGGATGGCGGCAGATGAAGGCGATGTACCTGTTCAGAAAGCGGTCTATGGCGGCTCTGGTTTCGGCCTTCACTATGATCCCCTCGTGTGAAACGGGCACATCCAAGGTATGGAAATATCCCCGTAAACCACTGGGGTGTCAACCACTAAAACCATTGAAACAGCGACGCTGCAGGACATTCGGGGACGCTGTTTTTCTTTGACTTATCCCATGCGCGTCCTTACATATTCTGGACCCATTCTATCGTGCAGAACCATTGCTCGAAATTCGCATAATCTGTTTCCAGCCTCTTCCATGGCCTCAGTACAGCAAAGTGTTTCCACCTCCGCCGTCCCCGTGAAGGCGACTCGGATAATTACGCCGCGATCCATTCTTCTGGGGCTGGCGAGCGTCGTCCTGATTTCCCTCATCGTCCCCTATTTCCAGTACACCATGGCCTCGTCCCAGCTAGGCGCGGATCATCTCCACATCGGCGCGCTGTTTCTGGCCTTTGCGTACCTGGTCATATTCAATGTGGTGCTGGCGAGGTGGAAAAAGGACTGGGCCCTCACACCCTATGAGTTCGTCATCCCCCTGGCCATGGGCATGGCGGCTTCGGGGTTGACGACTAACGGCATGGGCGCCCCGTTCATCTCCACGCTGATGGCCCCCTACCTGCTGGCGACGCCCGAGAACCAGTGGGCCGAGTACTTCTACCCGTATCTGAAACCCTGGGCGACCGTCACGAACCAGGGCAACGCCCTCACGTGGCTGGTAGACGGTATGCCGCCCGGCGCGTCCATACCCTGGAGCGTGTGGGGCATTCCGCTGTTCTGGTGGCTGACCTTCATCGTCCCGCTGATCTTCATGGGGCTCTGCCTCGTGGTCATCCTGCGGAGACAGTGGGTGGAACACGAGAAACTGGTCTTCCCCATGATGCAGATCCCCCTCGCCTTCACCCGGGGCATGGAATCGCCAAGCCGAATCCCGGCCTTTCTCTCGGAGAAGCGGTTCTGGATCGGGTTTTCCATCCCATTCTGCGTGATGATGTACAACATCGTCGGGTTCTTCACCCCGGTCGTGCCCCAGTTCCCCTATTTCGGGTCGGCGCCGCCCATTGTATTCGGCGAGGGATTCCCGCCGCTGG
>JAPOYX010000003.1 GCA_026706345.1 Gemmatimonadota bacterium
GGGTGTCGCCGCGCTGCTGCTGGAAGCCTATCCCCACTGGACGCCCGAAAAGGTGCAAAGGGTACTCCGCCAGACGGCCGGACAGGCCGCCGCGCCGGACACGCTGAACGGCTACGGGATCGTCCACGCGCTGAATGCCCTTTCGACCGAATCGCGTGGGGACGTGTACTCATTCACCGCCGCAGGCGGCCCGGGCGGTGTCTACCTCGCCTGGACCGCGGGGCTGGAGGTCAACCTGCTTTCCTACCGGATCGAGCGCAGGGACTACCCCGATGGATCGTTTGAACTGCTGGCCTCGGTACCGGTAACCCGATCCGGGGACAATCCTCAGAGGTCGAACGCCTATGATTACACGGATACGGCCGCGCAACCGGGAACGTCCTACGAGTACCGGTTGCAGCCCGTGGGCCGCGCGGGACTGGTGTTGACGGCGGAACCTGTCGTAATCCGTATCGATCACGAGTCCGGCGCCTCCGACGGCGTGGCGGCGGTCCTCTATCCGAACGCGCCGAATCCCTTTGCCGTCAGCACGCGTGTACGCTTCGAACTGTTGGAGCCGGTCCACGTTACCTTGACGATATACGATCTGCTTGGCAGAAAGGTACGAGTGCTGGTCGATGAAACCCATGGACCGGGCAGATACGCGCGGACCTGGAACGGCAGGGACGGCGACGGCCGCGCCGTGCCCAGCGGCGTGTACCTGTACCGCATGACCGCGGGAGACATCGAGGAAGGGGGCAAGATGCTGCTGCTGCGCTAGGGGCGGCGTGTTCCCGGCTCGCAACACGCGTTTCAGGCCGGCCGAAGCGCGGGCTCTCAGGCCGGTTGAAAAGCGGTTTCACGCATGACCAAAGGCGGTGACGGCAGGCCGGCGATCTTCGATAAAGAGGTTGACATCCAAGCGGGTTGGGGTTTATATAGCCTACAACGGCATGCAGCAGGTGTTTCCGTTCGTGCAAATCTATTGCAAGTCAGCGCAAATCGAGCTACTTACGCCATTTTGAAGGGGGTTGGACATCATGGTCACCGTGACGGACGTAGCCGCCGACAAGATTAAAACCATGATCGAGGACCAGGGCAATCCGGATCTCGGACTGCGCGTCATGATCGCCGGCGGTGGATGTTCCGGTTTTCAGTACCGTCTCGCTTTCGACAAGCAGGCGACCGACGCCGACCAGATTATCGAGCAGAACGGCATCAAGGTTTTCGTCGACAACAAGAGCGCCATCTACCTGATGGGTGCGGAACTGGATTATGTAGAAGGACTGATGGGCGCAGGGTTCAAGGTAAGCAATCCCAATGCCAAGGGCACCTGCGGCTGCGGAGAGTCTTTTTACGTATAGGCCCGTATGACGCGCAGGCGGAACCTAAGGTGTTCCGTCCACGCGGATCGAGCACTTTGGCTGCGGAATCTGAAACCCCCCGTGTGTTACTGACCGGTATCCGGCACGTCATCGCCGTGGCCAGCGGCAAGGGTGGCGTGGGCAAGTCGACGGTCAGCGTCAACCTGGCCCTGGCCCTTGCGGACGCTGGCCATTCGGCCGGCCTGCTCGACGCAGACGTATATGGCCCGAACGTCCCCCAGATGATGGGCGTCACCGGGTCCCTCGAGAAAGATCCTTCAGGCAGAATCCAACCCATTGTTCGGCATGGTATCCGGCTGGTGTCCGTCGGGTTTGTGGCTGGACGTTCGGACGCGGTGATCTACCGTGGCCCCCTCGTCGGAAAGATGGTGAAGAGCTTCCTCGGCAACGTGGCCTGGGGGGAACTGGACTACCTGGTGGTCGATCTTCCGCCCGGTACCGGCGACGCGGCGCTGACCCTGGCCCAGTCCACGGAACTGACCGGAGCCGTCATCGTCACGACGCCCCAGCAGGTCGCCCTGTCGGACGTGCGCAAGTCGATTACCATGTTCCAGCGGCTGCGGGTTCCCGTGCTGGGCATCGTCGAAAACATGAGTTATTACGTCAACGCCGGGACGGGTGAACGGGTTCACATCTTCGGCCAGGGCGGCGGCTGCGCCTTAAGCGATGAGCTGGGCCTGCCCTTTCTGGGGGAGATTCCCCTCTCGCCGGCCGTTTGCGCGGGGGGAGACGCGGGCGAACCGATCTTTCTGGATTCGGCGAGTACCGTGGAAAAGGCGGCCTTCAAAAACATCCGGGCCGCCGTCGAGGCCGAGATCGAGAACCAGCCGGCGCCGGTGCCCGGTCCGGTCCAATCCTGATGCTGCGGCTTCCCCGGTCCATCTACGACGGCATGGCCGCCCACGCGGTCGAAGAGTATCCCCGGGAGTGCTGTGGATTTCTGACCGGAACGGATGACCCGGACTCCTGGCGGGTCCACCGGTGCAGGAACATACAGGACGAGCTGCACGTGAAAGATCCGGCGCAGTATCCCCGGGATGCTCGGACCGCCTATGTGTTCAGCCGGGAGGACATGGAACGGCTGTTCTTCGGCAAGTTCGAACCGCCGGGCGCTCGGGTCCTGGGATTCTATCATTCGCATCCGGATTCGCCGGCCTATTTTTCGGAAAAGGACCGGATGGAAGCCCTGACAGACTGGCTGGACCCGGAACCAGGCTACCTGGTCCTCTCCGTCACGAAAGAGATGGTAAGCGAGATCAAAATGTTCCGGTGGGTCGACGATGAAGCGGGATTCAGGGAGATACCCGTAGAACTGGTATGATCCCACAGCGGGGACAGGCTTATGAAGGAAGTATTCGACGAGGTCGTGGAGGTCTTGGCTCGGGGTGAAAAAGCCGCGCTTTCCACCATCGTCTCGAGCAAGGGATCGCTGCCGATGAGCAAGAAGGCGAAGATGCTCGTCAAGCGTGACGGTACGTTCACCGGGACGGTGGGCGGAGGCTGCCTGGAAGCCGACGTCTGGGCCGAGGCGCGCGAGGTGATGGATCGGGCGGCGCCCCGGCTGCAGCATTTCATCCTGACCGAGAAGCACGCCGGGGACGAAGGCCTGAACTGCGGCGGCAACGTGGAGATCTTCACGGAACCGATCAAGGCGGGCCCGATGCAGGAGGTCTTCGAGGCGATCCGCCGTCTCCACGGCAGGCGAGGCGTCGGACTCCTGGCCACGCTGGTGTCGGGACAGGCCGGCAGGGAAGGCGGCAAGCTGCTGGTCACGGAATCCGGAGAGACCGTCGGGACGCTGGGAGACCCCGTCCTGGACGACCGGATCAGGCTGGATTCGGATATCGAAATCACCGAGAACCTGCTGCGGGTGGTCACGCTGGAGCACGAAGGAGTGGAGACCCGGGTCTTCATGGAGTCCATCTGGCCCGCGCCGCAGCTGATCCTCTTCGGCGGCGGCCACGTCGCCCGGGCCATTGCCCGGATCGCCCATACCGTCGGATTCCGGATCGTCGTGGTGGACGACCGGCCGGCCTTCGCGAACCATGACCGGTTTCCCGAGGCCGACGAGGTCGTCGTAGACGCCTTCGACGAGGTCGTGGGCAAGCTGCCCATTGACGGCTCGTCCTACCTGGTCGCCGTGACCCGGGGTCACCAGTGGGACCAGCCCGTTATCGAACAGGCGGTATGGACCGACGCCGCGTACATCGGCATGATCGGAAGCCGGCGAAAGATCGCCCTGATGTGGAAGAATCTGGAAGAAAAAGGCGTGCCCCGTCACCTGCTGGACCAGGTGCACGCGCCGATCGGCATGGAGATTCAGGCCGATACCCCCGAGGAGATCGCGGTCAGCATCATGGCCGAGTTGATCGAGTTCCGACGGTCCGGCGGGAAGCCGGCCCACCTGCTCTCTACGGTGGGGGAAACGGCGGGAACGGGGCGTGGTGCGCAGCGGTAGGTGATTCGCGCCGGCAGGCGGTACGCGCGCCGATAAGGAATCCAGGCGGTCATGCGTGGCGCGCGCCGATAAGGTGTTACTGAAGTCAGGCGGGGCACACCGGAGCGTCTAACCGGCTTCCCGCAATTCGTCGCGGTTATCCCCTATCTTCGCGACGGCCCGGACGATATCGTCCATGTCCTCCCGGCTGCCGAGCATCACGTTCTGGGTGAACCAGACCGCTTCCGAACGGCAGGCCCTTTCCGTTACCGGCAGATTCAACGCGTCATAGTCGACGGCCGACAGCGCCGGGCTCCGGTATATGCCGTAGTTCCGTTCCCTGAACACCGGCTGCTTGTACAGGGGTATGGAGTAGCCGGGACTGGCGGGAATCCCCTCGGCGCGCAGGGCCTCGATGAACCGTGTTTTCGGGATCCCCCCGAAAGCCTCCCCGCCGTACTTGAACATGTAGATATGCCGTGCGTGGCGGTCGGCCCTTGCGGGCCTGGACACCGGCACGACGCCGTCGACGGCGCCGAGACGCTCGGTCAGGTACTCGCCGTTGTCGTGGCGTCTTATCGCCCGAGCCTCCAGGTGTTCCATCTGCACCAGGAGCAGCGCGCCCTGAACTTCGGTCATCCGGTTGTTGCCGGCCACGCGGTAGTGGTTGTACCGGGGACCCGGCGCGACGTGTCCGCAGTCGGCGAGAGACCGCGCGGCCGATGCCAGATCATCGTCGTTGGTCAGCATGATGCCTCCCTCGCCGGCGTTGAGGTTCTTGGACGACTGGAAACTGAAGGCGCCGATCGAACCGATTGCACCCACGCCCTGGTCTCCCCAGCGCGCACCGTGGGCCTGGGCCGCGTCTTCGATCACGGCCAGGCCGTGCCGGACTGCGATTCCTCCGAGGCGGTCCATGTCCGCGGGGAGACCCGCGAAGTGTACCGCCATCACGGCCCTGGTCCGCGGCGTAATCGCCTGTTCGACCCGGCCGGGGTCCAGGTTGTAGGTATCGGGATCGATGTCGACGAACACGGGCACGGCGTTGGACATCACGATCGAGCTGGCCGATGCGATGAACGTATAGGCCGGTACGACGACCTCGTTCCCGGGTTCGATGCCGACCGCCTGCAGGGCGAGGCAAAGCGCCGTGGTGCCGTTGCTGACGGCGATGCCGTGGGCGGCCTGCTGGAACGCGGCAAAGCGCTTTTCGAAGGCGCGTACCTTCTCGCCCTGGATGCTCCCCCACTGTCCCGACCGCACGGTTTCACCGGCGGCCCGCGCGCTCTCTTCCAGGTCCATGGGCCAGACGGGGAAGGGTTTCGTCCTTACCGGCGCCGCACCGTTTATGGCGAGTCGGGGCATGATCATCTCCCGGGAGTCAGTCGAAGAGGGCTTCCACGAAGGCGGGAGCGTCGAAATCCTGCAGATCCTCGATGCTTTCGCCCACCCCGATGAGTTTGACGGGAATGGCCAGTTGAACGCCGATGGCGAACACGATGCCGCCCCGGGCGGTTCCGTCCAGTTTCGTCAGCGCGATGCCCGTCAGTCCCCCCAGGGTTTCGCTGAAGACGCGGGCCTGGGAAAGGGCGTTCTGGCCCGTCGTGCCGTCGAGGACGAGCAGTACCTCGTGGGGCGCGCCGTCCAGCTGCTTTCCCAGGGTGCGCTGGATCTTCTTCAGTTCCTCCATCAGGTTGTCCTTGGTGTGCAACCGGCCCGCCGTGTCGATGATGACGACGTCCGTCTTCCGGGCCAGGGCGGCCTGCATCGCGTCGTAGACCACGGCCGAGGGATCGGAGCCATGCTGGTGCCGGATGATATCGGCTTCCGCGCGGCGGGCCCAGACTTCCAGTTGGTCTATGGCCGCCGCGCGAAAGGTATCGGCCGCGGCCAGCAGGACTTTCCTGCCTTCCCCGGTATAGCGGGCCGCCATCTTGCCGGCGGTGGTCGTCTTGCCCGTCCCGTTGACGCCCACGACCATGATGACGTGGGGCCGGCCAGGCCGGCCGGCCGGCTCCAGGGCCGGAGCACCGTCCAGGATGCCCGCCATCTCTTCGCGGAGCAACCCCATGAGATCTTCGGGCTTCCGGGTCCGCCGGTCCACCGCCCGGTCCCGGAGGCCGTCGATGATCCGCATGGTCGTTTCCATGCCCACGTCGGTCTGCAGCAAGATGGCTTCGATCTCCTCCAGCAGGTCCTCGTCGATGCGGTCATACCGTCCCACGGCCTGGTCGATCCTGCGCACCAACCCGTCCCGTGTCCTGGCCAGCCCGTCTTTCAGTCTGCGTACGACACCCAGCATGTCCTGGTTCCCGGAGCCCTTTCAGGTGTTAAAACCGGATCGCATACAAAAAACCGGGAGAGCAGTGGTCGGCCTTCCCGGCTTTGGTGCAAATCCCTGTTACGCGTTCATCGGACCGCTTTGATCGCGCCCGATCACGCCTGGCCGCGCCTGATCACGCCTACAGGTGGCCATCGATCTTTTCGGCGAGTTGCTGCTTGGGGAGCGCGCCGATGATCCGGTCCACCTCGGCGCCGTCCTTGAATATCAACAGGCTCGGTATGCTCCGGATGCCGAAACGGGTGGCCGCTTCCCGGTTTTCGTCCACGTCGACCTTGACGACCTTCAGACGCCCGTCATAGTCGCCCGCGAGCTCTTCCAGGGTCGGGGCGACGGCCTTGCAGGGCCCGCACCACTCCGCCCAGAAATCGACCAGTACGGGTGTGCTGCTATTGATTACCTCGGACTCGAACTGATCGTCCGTAATCGGTGTTGGCTGTCCCACTATCGCTGCTCCTTTCACATAGATTGGATTAAATCGTACCCAGCCAAATTCAGCATTCCGGGGGCGATTTGTCAAGCATTTTCGAGGCATGGATCAGCGGAAACGGTCAGGCGTATTCGTCCAGTCCGTGGTCCCTGATCTTGCGGTAAATGGACCGCTCGCTGATGCCGAGTTCACGCGCGGCCCTGCCCCGGTGCCCGCCGTTGCGTTCGAGGGCACGCCGTATGGCTTCCCGCTCCCAGTCTCCCATCGTGCGCAGCCGGTCCAGGTCGCCATCGCCCGATACCACTACGGCGGGAGATTCGAGGTCCTGCCCCCCTTTAGCGGTGGGAGGTTCGATGTCCCGCGCCGCTTCCGTGGGAGAGGGCAGCCGAAAGCGTTCAGGGAGTTGGCCGGGATTGCTGCCGCCGAAGGCCGCGGAGATCTTGGACGGGAGTTCGTGGATGGCCGTCAGGATCTGCCACAGAATCTTGTAGAACATCTCCCGGTCCATGTCCTCCGGGTTCCGGTTCTGCGGGACGGGCAGGGCGCGGTTCGACACGGGCGGCATGTAGATGGTGTCCGGCAGGTCGTCCGCGTCGATCCGGGACTTGCCGGAGGTGACCAGCAGCCTTTCGACGAGGTGCCGCAGCTCCCGGATGTTGCCCGGCCATGCGTAGTCCGTGAGGGCCGCCAGGGCTTCCTCCGTGAAGACGGGGGGAGACGCGCCGTGCTTTTCAGGCGCCTCATGGATGAAATGACTGATCAGCCTGGGGATATCTTCGCGGCGTTCCCGCAGGGCCGGCAGATGGATATGCACGGCGTTGAGCCGATAGTACAGGTCCTGGCGAAACGTCCCGGCGTGGACATCCCCGGCGAGGTCCCGGTTGGTCGACGCGATCAGCCGGACGTTGGTCTTGACGGGCGTCGAGCCGCCGACCCGGATGAATTCCTGCTGCTCGAGGACGCGCAGCAGTTTCACCTGGGTGGACCGGGGCATCTCGCCGATCTCGTCGAGGAGCAGCGTGCCGCCGTCCGCCTGTTCGAAGTAGCCCTTCCGCTGACCCTTGGCGTCCGTGAAGGCGCCTTTTTCGTGGCCGAAGAGTTCGCTTTCCAGCACGCCTTCGGCGATGGCGCCGCAGTTGATCGGAATGAAGGGTCCGTCCCGCCGGTCGCTGAAATGGTGGATCGCCCGGGAAAACCCTTCCTTGCCGGTACCGCTTTCCCCGGTGAGCAGGACCTGGATGCCCGTGGGCGCCACCTGGAGCACCGATTCCATGGCGGCGATGAAGCGTTCGTCCCTGCCCACGAGCTGGAACCGCTGGTGGAACTCCCGCCGCAGGTCCAGCATGCGCATCTTCGTCAGCAGTTCTCCCGCGTCGACGGGTTTCTCGACATAGTCGCTGACGTCGAGCCGGCGGTATTGCCGGGGCGGCTGGTGCTGCCGCGTGGTGAGGATGATGTCGGTGTCGGGGTGTTTTCCCGCCATGGTGCGTATCAGCCGTTCCGGATCCGCGTCGTTCAGGGCGAGATCGAGGAGGACGGCATCGGGCGGATCCTTCCGCAGCGCGCTCAGCGCCTCGGCCGCGACGCCGGTCTCCCGGACGTCGTACCCCGCGTCACGCAGGATACGCACCGCGTGACGCCGGCTGTCCGCTTCGCCGTCCACGACGAGAATCGTACGGCCTTCCACTCCGGGACTCCTTGGCAAGCGCTACTCCAGGTGATAGGTCTTGATTTTTCGAAAGAGGGTTCGCTGGCCGATCTTCAGTACCCGGGCGGTCCGCGCCTTGTTCTGCCCGCAGGCGGCCAGGGTCGCGGCGATCAGCCTTCGTTCGCTTTCCTTCATCGACATGCCGACCCGGATGTCCACCCCGTCCTCGTCGTCCTCGGACCCGGATTTCCCGGGCCGGTGGGGCAGGAACTCCGCCGGAATGTCCTCTACGTCCAGGTCGGAACCATCGGCGAGCAATATCATGGTTTCCAGGCAGCGGCGCAGCGATCCGCCGTCTTCGGACCAGTCGACAGAGGCCAGCAGAGCCAGCGCACCGTCGGTGATGCCCCGTACGGGCACGTTGCGTTGTTCGGCGATCTTCATGGCGAGGTAGCGGATGAACTCCGGCGACAGGTCTTCCCGGTGCTCCGGACTGTCGTTCAGGGGGACCGCCACCGGTTCCGGCCGGGTATGCCGTATGAACTCCGGGACGTCTGCCTCGGTCAGGGTTTTTCCCGTTCCCATGACGATCATCCCTTCGATGCAGTTTTCGAGCTGCCGGACGTTTCCCGGCCAGTGGTAGGTCGACAGCAGTTCCAGGGCCTGTTGGTCGATGCGCTCTATCGGCTTGTTTTCCCGTTCGCTGAACCGGCGGATGCAGTGGTCGATCAGCAAGGGGAGATCCTCTTTCCGTTCCCGCAGGGGCGGCAGGGAAAGCGTCACTACGCGCAGCCGGTAGTAGAGGTCTTCCCGGAAGCGGCCTTTTTCGATCTCGGCTTCCAGATCGCGGTTCGTCGCCGCGATGACCCGGGTGTCCGTCTGCAGCCAGTTCCCGCTCCCCACCCGTTGGAACTTGCGTTCCTGCAGGACCCGCAACAGCTTAACCTGCGTGGACGGGGACAATTCGCCCACCTCGTCGAGAAAGAGCGTGCCGCCGTCAGCCAGTTCGAAGCGGCCCCTGTAGGTCTTTACGGCGTTCGTGAAGGCCCCCCTTTCGTGACCGAACAGTTCGCTTTCGATCACCCCTTCCGAGAGGGCGTTGCAGAAGACCGGCACGAAGGACTCGTTCCGGCGGGAACTGCCGTGGTGGAGGGCGTGGGCCACCAGTTCCTTGCCCGTACCGCTCTCGCCGAAGATCAGCACCGTCGACTGGGTATCGGCGATCTGGAGAATCTGCTCCCGGATGCGTTGCATGGACGCGGACCGTCCCACGATGTTCTCGAATCCATAGCGGGTGTCCAGCTGGTTCAGCAGCTTCTGGTTTTCCTGGACGATGCGCTGCCGGTCCAGGATCTTCTCGATCTCCGCCGCGAGCTTCTCCACGTAGACGGGTTTTTCCAGTACGTCGTACGCCCCCTCCTTCATGGCGGCAACGGCCGGGCCCATGGAACCGGGTTCCGTCATCAGGATGACGCCGACCTCGGGATTCCTGCCGAGGGCGACGTCCATCAGGCGCAGTCCGTCTATGCCCGGGGCGCTCAGGTCCGAGATGATGACGCTCGTGGGTTCGGCGGGCAGGACGTTGAGCGCCTGGTCGCTGTTTTCCACGGCGATCACGCGGTAGCCGCGCCGGGTCAGGCCGTAGTGTTTCTCGTCCCGGCCGCGGGAGGAGCCTTCGACCAGCAGGATGGCGGATTCTGGCGGACTGTTCATGGTATGTGGATTAGAGGCAAGGGACAGGTTGATGCAGCTTCAAGCCGGGACGCTGCTTCCCCTACGGCGGAAACATGCTCACCTTCGACAGAAGTCCACCGCGTAAGGGATCCCGGCCGATTCGGCGTCCACCCGAAATTACGCCAATGCCGGGTCGCTGTCAATCGCTAAACGGGCCGTTTCGGCATCCCGGAGAAACCTCCCGCACCCCGGAGAGGCCGTGCGCCGCGCATGCGGCGGCGGTTCACGGCAGCGGCTGCGCCGACACCTGGTAGGCGGGCATGACCCACATTTCGGGTATGACGACGTGGGCGGGCTGGCAGAGCACGAAAACGACCGTGTCCGCGATGTCTTCGGGCGTGAGCATCAGGGACAGGCGCTTTTCCGATACGGGCTGGGGCCTGTTTTTAAGGATGGGCGTTTTCACCTCGCCCGGCAGGATGGCGCAGGCGCGGAGCCCGAACTCGGCGGCTTCCAGGTTGATCGAATGGGTCAACGAAACCATGCCGTGCTTGGACGCGCAGTAGGCGGCCCCGCCGAGGAGGGAGACCTGGCGCCCGGCCATGGACGCGACGTTGATGACGTTGCCGCCGCCCCGCGCCTTCATCTGTTCGTAGACCGCGCGAAAACAGTTGAACGCGCCCGTGAGATTGATATCCACGACGAGATCCCAGTCTTCCACGGCCATCTCCGTAGCCGTGCGCAGGGGCGTATTGACGCCCGCGTTGTTCACCAGGATCGACACGGGGCCCAGCCGTTCCGTCGCCGGGTTGACTGCCTCGTCGATCTGGTCCCGGTCGGTCACGTCCAGGGGGGCGATGGCCGCGCGGCGGCCGGCGGACGCCACCTCCGCGGCGGTCTCCTCCAGGGGCTCGCGCCGCCTGCTGGAGAGGATTACGTCCGCGCCTTCCCGGGCCAGGGCCAGGGCGATACCGCGTCCGATGCCGGTCCCCGCGCCGGTAACCCAGGCCACGTGTCCTGCCAGTCTATTCATGTCATGCTCCGATCTTTGCGTTGTTGAATTCAGTGCGTTCTGATCTGGTCTGATCTGGTCTGATCTGGTCTGGCCGGTCAGGCCTCGGCCAACTCGGCGTGTACCGACCGGGTGTCGATGCCCAGTCCCTCGAGCAGGTCTTTCCGGACCTTGCATACCATGGTGTAGGCGGGATCGAACACGTTCCCCATGTCATATTCGACGCATTGGCCGAGCAGCGTGTGGGCCGCCCGCGTATCGAGTCCGTAGTCGGCCTGCAGCCAGCGCAGCATCTCCGTGGTCGCGTGCTGGACGCACTGGTCGAGGGGACGGGCGTTGCCCGCCGTGAACAGGTATTCCGCGTTCTCGCCGCGGGGCCAGGCGCTTTGCTTTCCCTTGAGCACCCTGAAGGTGAATTGCACGTCGAAGGAGATCTCGACGCCCGTGCCGACGATCTCTCCGTCGCCCTGCACCGCGTGGCCGTCGCCGATGTGGAACAGGGCGCCGGGCGCGAACACGGGGAAGTACGCGGTGACGCCTTCCACGAATCCACGGTAGTCCATGTTTCCCCCGTGGCTGGCGGACGTGGCCGTCGAGATCGCCTGGCCCTTGTCCGGCGCTACACCGAAACATCCCGTCATGGGCGCCAGGGGCAGGGACATCCGTTCGAGCCGGGTGTCGTCCGGGTCGACCAGCGTGACCGTCCTCCGCTCCAGGTCGATTTCCCAGCGGCAGAGGTCGTCCCGGCTTTTGATCTCCCCTGCGGTCTCCCGCACGTAATCGGGATCGAGCACATTGGGCGCCACGAGCGGACGGGTCCAGCCGAAGGGGCGGTTGGGCGTGAGCCGGTCCAGGTGTACGGCGAGCGTGTCGCCCGGTTCGGCGCCTTCGACGTGAAAGGGGCCCGTCTGTGGATTGCCCGGAGGCGTCACGGGCTTGTCGGAGCGGTCCTTCCCCCGGGCGTCGACCGTCGACGTGACGACGGTATCCCCGTCCTTCACGCGCAGGGCGGGTTCATGGGAACCCATGGTGGTGTGATAGCCAGTGGGTTCGAAGTGGTGGACCATGATCACTCCCGGATTCCTGCGTGGCGCGACACGGCGTAATGGGCGGCGCGACACGGCGTTTGCTGGCGCGACACGCGTTGGGCGGCGCGACACGGCGTTTGCTGGCGCGACACGCGTTGGGCGGCGCGACACGGCGTCAAGGGCCTGGTTACGCCGGTTAGAATAACCATGGGCGGCGCGTACGGTCAAGGTGAATCCGGTTGTTATTGCACCGGAGTTCCGCGATGGGATATCCCTTGACAGGACCGTGGCCAAAATCCATAAATTAGGGGATTATACTCGAAAATAGCCAAACCTCAAAAGAACCTTGCCAACACTCCCAGTCACGGTATTTGGGTTGCCGGGGGGAGGGGACGGGGACATGCTGATCAAATCACTGGCGACGATCCTGATAGCTGCCGCAACGCTAACAGCGGTCGGGCAGGAGGCAGATGAAACGAAGGATCTTCCTATCTGGATATCGGACTACGAGGGAATTACCGAACCACCGAAGAAGACCGGCCCCGACAGTCTTTACGTGCTGTACACCCAAAGTGATGGATGTCCGGGATCGTCTTACGAGGATGAGGTAGACGGCGAACTGGTGCGGGCACGTATCAAACCGGCTTCGTCGCTTTATGGCGCTTTCAATAGGTTGTTTTTGTACGTTTATGTGAGTTGCCTTGAGGAACAAGATCGGCCGCTCAACTACCTCTATAAATACGACGTTTATTTTGCTGAATTAGCCTCCGATAACGATATCATTTCGAGCAGGGGACTACGGTTATTCGAACCATTGATACCTGGCTACTTCCTGCGGTTATATCCCGCCCCCTCTTATGGTAGTTTTGGACAGACCGGTAACAAACGTTCGGCGGAATCAGCCATAAGAGAATCCCTTCGGGATGGCGTCTCAAAAGCTTTGACCGATTACCTCAAGGCAAACCTCGAGAAGTAAGTGCGGAATCGGGTGTTTTTATATATGATTCCCATAAATTACACAGCGTTTACGCAATAGTGTTCACGTCCTTATTGCACCGATTCCGGATCATCGAGCATGCCTATCCGCCCCTATGACGAGACCCTGGTCGGCCTGGCGCCGGCGGGCGACAAGATCCATCACATCCTGCCCGAATTCCAGCGGACCCAGACGGGCTGCCCTCACGGCGTCGAGTTCTGGGTGGCCATACGCACAGTATCCCGGGATGACGAGCCGGTGATGCTGCAGTGGTGCATGTCGTGCCAGCAGGTGGAGGTCCTCGACCCGGAGGAATACGCCTGGCGGGCGCGCCTGGACGAGATGCGGAGTGCAGGGGTGCGGGACCGGCCTGGACCGGACCGGGTGTAGAGGTTGACGCGGCACACTGGACCGGTCGCGAGCATTAGTGGCGGGACGCGGAATCGCGGTGGTACCGGATCACGAACAGGTTGTTCGACCATACATAAGGAGCGTTGGCATGGCCAAGAAGACGAAAATGTGGGGCGAGGATCATTCAAAGTACATCTGGATGGACGGGGAACAGGTCCCCTGGGACCAGGGTACGGTGCATGTCACGCAGGGACATATATTCGCCCACGCCATTTTCGAGGGGATCCGGGCCTACTGGAACGACGACCAGGAAAAACTCTTCGTCTTCCGATTCAGGGAACACCTGGATCGCCTGTACCGGTCGATCAAGTTGATGCGCATGGAAACGCCGTACACGCTGGAGGACGTGTGGGACGGCTCCCTCGAGTTGTGCCGGGTCCACGGGTACCGGGAGGACGTCTACATCTTCCCGACCGTATATTTCTCGCCGGACGTGTATCTCAACAAGATGGCGGGTCCGGCCCACGTCTACGTCCACACCTTTGCCTACGGCTCCAACCTTCGGCGAAAGGACGGCGCCCGGTGCTCGGTCAGCTCCTGGACGCGCATTTCAGACAACACGCTCCCGGCCCGCATCAAGTGCTGGGCCAACTACCGCAACAGCGCCATCGCGTGGACCGACGCCACGCTCAAGGGCTTCGACGAGACGATCATGCTGAACAACCGCGGCAAGGTCTGCGAAGCGCCCGGCGCCTGCCTGATGATGATCCAGGACGGCGTCCTCATCACGCCGCCGGTCACGGCCGATATCCTGGTGAGCGTCACCCGGGATACCGTATTGAAGATCGGGCGGGACGTCATCGGGATGCCGGTCGTGGAAAGAGAGATCGACCGCACGGAACTGTATACGGCCGACGAGGTTTTCCTGTGCGGGACGGGCGCGGAAGTCACGCCGGTGGCTTCGATCGACAACTACGACATCGGTGACGGTTCCATCGGTGCGGTGACCCAGCAGTTCCGCGAGGCCTACAACGGTCTCATCCGTGGGATCGACGAGCGCTTCCCCGCATGGCGCACCGAGGTGCCTCTGTAGCGCAGACAGCGCGGGTAGTCCCTGTAACGCGGCGATTCAAGGATTCCGGTTCTCGGCCGCCAGGCCGACCAGGTTGGCGAACAGTCGCACGGCCCCGGGCACGCCCGCGGGAAGCTGGCGGAACCAGGCATAACCCGTGTAGATATAGCGCCCCTTGCCGTAACGGGCTTCGACGAGCCCGCCGGCCCTGGGTGCTTCCCCCGGATCCTGCGAGGCCATGAGCGGCGTGTACCGGGGATCCCACTCTCCCAGGAAATACAGGCCGCGTTCCTGCACCCACCCTTCGAAATCCTTGTCCGTGATCCGGTTGGGCCGGTTGAAAACGGGATGATCCGGTACCAGGATCTCCACCGGCGCGTCCTCCCGCGTTACCCGGTCATGGGGACGGCGTATCTCGAAAGGATAGGGACCGTATTGGTTCCGGTCGAAGGCGTACTTGTTGTACTGGACGATATAGACGCCCCCGGCCTCCACGTAATCCAGCAGGCGCCGGTACACGGCGACGAGGTCCGGCCGGACTTCGTAGGCTCGGATGCCCGCGATGATCAGGTCGAAGACGGCCAGGTCCGCCGTGGCGAGATCCTCCTTCGTCAGCAACTGCACCTGGACGCCCATCTGCTCCAGCGTGACGGGCACCTCGTCGCCCGTGCCCATGATGTATCCCACGGTCAGATCCTCCGGCAGCTCGACCTGAACGACCTGGACGGTCGAAACCGTCCCGCGGTACAGGTGTCGGGGCTCCGTGTGGGGATAGGCGATCACCTCGTATCCCTCGCGGAATTCCTTTCCGGCGGACCGAGCCACCGCCCGCACCTCGTGGGCGCCGGCCGGTGCTCCCGAAGCCGGGGTTACCGTGTAGCGGTACGTCGCGGTCTGGCCCTTTCCCGTAAAAGACAGCGGAACCTCTGACGGGGAAACAATCCATCCATCCGGCGCTTCGAGTGACAGGCCGCCTTCGATCATCCCGTCAACGTTGCTGAGCACGGATACGCTGAACGGCAGGGGCCTTTCCCGCCCCGATTGGGCGACCACCACCTGGGGATCCAGGGTGACCGACAGCGGGGGCACCACCTTCAGTTCCCGCCGGATTTCCCCGAAGGCCCGGTCGGCGAACCGGTACTGTGCAGGCTGCCGGATTTCGATATCCACGCCGTCCACGGCGATTACGGCCCGGCCCACGACGGGCTGGGGACTCCAGGGCAATCCGATCCATGCCGTCTCTTCCACCT
>JAPOYX010000004.1 GCA_026706345.1 Gemmatimonadota bacterium
GCCGATCAGAAAATCGCGGACCGTGCCCTGGGATAACCGGGCGGGACCGTTGAGATTGGCGGCAATGACTCCGCCGACCGTGGCCCGCTCTGGACACGGCGGGTCGAGCGGCAGCCATTGACCGTTTTCTCCGAGGATTGCCTGGAGTTGAGCCAGAGACATGCCGGCCCCGACGGTAATGGTCATATCGGTAGGCTGGTAGTCGACAATCGTGTTCAGCTCCGTCGTACATAGCGCCCGCTCATATCGTTTTGGTACGCCACCCAAATGAAGAAACGCGCCGTGCCCCACCGGACTGATGGCGCGACCGTGGTCATTCGCCTCTTTCAGCAGACGGGAGACTTCTGCAATCGACGCGGGATAGACCACCGTCTCGGGTGCTTTCCCATCGATGACGAACTGGGTGGACGGCGGATGACCTGCGGCCTGCGTCAAAGGAGTGGACGTGTCCTCCAATGGTTTAGAAGGGATGTCGGACACGTTTACTCCTTTCGGTCTGGCTTTCGCTCCAATCCTCTTACGGCGGGCTAGAGCGGGACTTGGCGGCGAGGCGTCTTCACGTCAATACAGCCGCCAGGTGTCGGGATGATCTTATTGGGATTACACAGGTTATCCGGATTAAAAACGGACCGGAGTTGGGTCATGACCATCAGATCTTCAGGGCTAAAGATGAGCGACATCTGGCCCATCTTTTCGACGCCAATCCCGTGCTCACCGGTCAGACTGCCTCCCAAGTCTACGCAGGCATTCAGGATTTCCTTCCCGGCTTGGACCACCCGCTGGGTTTCGTCGGCATTGCGCTCGTCATACATCAGGATCGGATGGATGTTGCCGTCCCCGGCGTGAAACACATTGGCAATCCGCAGTTGATATTTTTCTGAAACTTCAGTAATCCGCTGCAAAATGTCCGGGACCTTGGTCCGCGGGACGACGCCATCCTGGGTGCAATAGTTGGGTGATAAACGGCCAATGGCGCCAAAGGCGCGCTTACGACTCTTCCAGAGCGCCATCCGTTCCGCATCATCCCGCGCGATTCGGACCTCGCGGGCCTGATTCTGTTTGCAAATCGCCTGAATCCGTTCGGTTTGGGGGTCGAGACTGGCGGCGAGGCCATCGATCTCAATAATCAGAACCGCCCCGGCGTCGGTTGGGAAGCCAAAGTGAAAGGCTTCTTCGATCGCTTGGATAATCAGCGTATCCATCATTTCCAGAGCCGCCGGGACAATACCTGAAGCAATAATGCCGGAGACGGTTTGGGTGGCGTGGTGGACCGACTCAAACACGGCCAGAAACGTGCGGTAGGCCTGCGGCTGGCGGGTGAGCTTGAGGGCGGCCTGGGTCACGATCCCGAACGTACCTTCCGCGCCTATGGTAATCCCCCGTAAGTCATAGCCGGGAACGTCCTCGACCGTCCCGCCTAAGGTGACGATTTCTCCGTCTGGCAGGACGACTTCCAACCCGAGCACGTGATTGGTGGTCACGCCGTATTTGAGCGTATGCGGCCCGCCGGAATTTTCGGCGATATTACCGCCGATGGTGCATGCCTGCTGGCTGGACGGGTCAGGGGCATACTGAAAGCCCTGATCTTTCACCGCATTACTGACCCACAGATTCACCACGCCGGACTGGGCCACGACATAACGGTTGAGCAGGTCTATATGGACAATCTTGTTGAGGCGGCTGGTCCCGATCATGACCGGCGCCTCGACCGGCAGGCAGCCCCCGCTGAGGCCGGTCCCGGCTCCGCGCGGGACAAAGGCGATCTTTTCCTTGTTGAGAAATTTGACGACCGCCGCCACTTCTTCCGTCGAGTGAGGCAGGACAACAATCTCAGGGACGGCTTTCTCCAGGGTATAGCCGTCGCAGTCGTAGACTGAGCGCGCACTCTTATGCGCGACCACCCCGTCAGGGCCAACGATGTCATACAAGCAATCAAGAATTTTCTGATCCATGCGCATTCCTCTCGTTCCGTTCGACTACACCGGCCGGCGGCGGATCATACGTTTGACGGTATACTCAAGGAGGACCGCATCGGCCTGATTCAGGACCTGGGTGAGCGAGGTGACGACCCCGCGGTCGGGCTTGGAAGTCTCACGTTTCCCGAGAATGCGGACTTTGACCCGAACGGTATCTCCGCAGTGCAGTGGCGCCGGGATGTTCATGTTTTCATTGCCGAGAAGGGCCATACCACCTTTGGCCATGCAGGACTGCACGGTCAGGCCCTCGGCCATGGCAAAGGTAAACGAGCCCGGCGAGATTCGGC
>JAPOYX010000005.1 GCA_026706345.1 Gemmatimonadota bacterium
CGACCAGGTCCAGCCAGCCGTTGTTGTTGAGATCGGCGAGGTAGATCCAGCGCGGCTCGTTGTAGAGCTTGCCTTGGTGCTCCAGGCGGATGCGTTGGGGGTTGGCGGTGTCGAAGCAGAGGCCGTTCGGGGTGTCGGAGGCAGTTCCGTGGAAGATGAGGAGGTCGGGATTGTCGAAGCCGCAGAAGATGAGGTCCAGGTGGCCGTCGCGGTTGATGTCGGCGACACAGGCGCCGTGCGCGCGGTTGGTGGGCAGGATCCAGGTTGGTTCATCGGCAAAGCCGTCGGGCCCGTTTAGCAGCAGATAGGAGCCCGGATCGCGGTCGACGGAGTTTTCCGACGCGTTGGCAAGGACGATGTCGACGCGGCCGTCGTCGTTGAAATCGCAGCAGAGGGCCTCGACGGCGCCCCAGCCGGGCAGCTCCTGCCGTCTCTCCGGAGAGAAACCTTCGGCGTCGCCGAAGTAGATGTAGGGATTGATGTTACCGAGGCGGTTGCGGCCGAAGTGGTTGACGAAGATCACGTGCGGCCGTGCGTCAGGGCCGTCTCGCGCCAGCAGGACGCGGCGGGCATCCTCGCAGGGAAGCCGGACCGGCTCAGGGTCGATGCCGGTGCGAGAGGTGCGGTAGATGAGCGAGTCGGCGCTGTAGGAGTCGGGGGTATGGGTCTGGCAGAGGATGACGTCGGCGCAGCCGTTCCCGGACAGGTCGGCGACTGCGACATCACAAGCTTGATGGCTGTTGAGCGGTGTGCTGCGGGTCTCGTCGAACCCGTCCGGGCCGCCCCAGTAGATCCAGGAACATTCTCGCTCATTGTCGAGATCGCGGCAGGCAAAAACCAAGTCGTCGCTTCCGTCCCCGTTTACGTCGCCAACGGCCACGGCCAAAGCCTGGGTGCAAAACAGTTCCAAGGGAGGGCCTGAGCGCCGATCCTTGTTGACCGGCAAAAGGGTGACGGTTTGCGATCTGGGCAGGAAGAGGTGTGGAAGGCCGTTCAGATGGACGATGCCGGCCAGCGGCTTTGCTTCCTCAACGTGCTCGGCGTATTGGATCGCGCCGTCTGACGGGCGGGGCCGCTCCGAGTCAGGCTCGAAGAAGACGGTGGCGCGATCCGGGTTGATACCATCGGCACCGCCCCAGTATACGGTTACGCGGCCCTCTTCTGAACGGACGACCAGGTCGTCGAAGCCGTCACCGTCGAGGTCGCCGGCGGCCAGTTGGTCGGCGGCGATGTCCAGATCCACGAACCTCTGCGGCTCGAAACCCAATTCAGATTGAAAAAAGATGCGGAGGGCGCCCTGGCTTGCGAAGGCAAGGTCGGGACGGCCGTCGCCGTCGAAGTCCCCTGCTGCCACCGACTCGCACTGGGGAACGGGCAGCTGCTGCTGGCGGCGTTCGCTCATGCCGTCGGGGGCGCCGTAGTAGACAGTGGCATTGAGGTCGGGACGGATGCCGTTGTTGCGCATGCCCAGGACCAGGTCGTCGTAACCGTCACCGTTTAGGTCGGCGACGGCGCCGGTCCACGCGCCTTCGGCTGGCAGGTCGGTGCGGGTGGCAGTGCCCAAGGGGTCAGCGTACAGGTAGGCGGGCGGGCGCTCCTGGTGGTTCTGGCTGTTGCAGAAGACCAGGTCGAGGTAGCCGTTGCCGTTGAGGTCGTACTGGTGGATGCGTTGGAGGACGCCGGCGCGGGAGACGTAGAGGTTCTGGCCGGCGTTGCCGAAGTGGCCTTGGCGAAAGTTTTCGAAGCCGCGGGTGGTCCAGGTTGTGGTCATGGGTTGGGACTTTGGGTTGTCTGAACTGTGATTTTATGGGATTTAGGGGATGAACTGTGATTGCTGGTGTCTCCAGGTATGGGTGTGGTCGTACGAGCGTTCATGAGAGTTTACGAGAGTTTACGAGAGATTCGGAAGCGTTGACGTGTTTGGGCATTGGGCGGATTGTCTGAATCAGGATTTGCTGGATTTTGTGGGATTTGCGGGATGGCGGGTGTCTCCAGGCATGGGTGTTGTTGTACGAGTGTTTACAAGCGTTCATAAGAGTTTACGAGAGTCTGCGAGTGTTTGCGGGCGTTGACGTGTTTGGGCGTTGAGCTGATTGTCTGAATCAGGATTTGCTGGATTTTGTGGGATTTGCGGGATGGCGGGTGTCTCCGGGCATGGGTGTTGTTGTACGAGTGTTT
>JAPOYX010000006.1 GCA_026706345.1 Gemmatimonadota bacterium
GGTCCACGTCAAACAGGTGGATCTTGTCGTAGCGCGCGCGGATCTCCCCCTGGTCGTCTACCAGGAAACCGCGGTTGATGAGCCGGCCGTCGAGACCGTCCACCGCCACCGAGCCGATGAGCGTCCACACGCCGGCGTTCCGCGTGAAATCCCGCAGGGCCGCGACCACGGGATGGCCTGCCTCCGGCGCCGATGGCGGACAAATCATGCCGTTGTCGGTCCTGAGGCCGCCGCAGAACTCCGGCAGGCACACCAGTTCAGCGCCCTCCGCCACCGCGTCGCCCGTCAGGCGGCAGGCGACCTCGATGGCCTCGTCAAAGGTCGCGGAAGCAGGTGTCTGTACACAGCCGATACGTACTTCGTTATTGGATTTCATGTCGCGCTCTCCTATTAGCTCCTGTGATCTCCTAATGATCTACTGATGACGTTCGCCCGGCGCTGTAAAGTGTGATCGGCGGACGCCGCTCATTCCGCCCAGTCCATTCCACCCGGGCCGCTCATGACGATCTGCCGACGCTGCAAAGAACGATCGCCCGGCGCTGCCAAGGCCCCTAATGCGGAATCCCGAGCAGGTGCATCCTCCGGTGAATCGCCTCCCGGGCCTCGACAAAGGGTCGCTCCAGGTAGGCGAGATGATCTTCCTCGCCGTGATGGTGCGTGGCCGTGCCGGGCTCGTGCCGCGCCGCGGTCCGGCGGATGTACTGCAGGTCGCCGTCGATGAGGGTGAGCATGTACTGGGCGGCGTCCTTGTCGAACATCCACCACTCGCCCCCGCAGGCGACGTAGACCGGCGAGGTGTGGGCGAAGATCCCCCGTCCCCAGCCGTCGTGATGGGGCACGCTCGTGTAGTCCGGCCCCGCGCATCTCGCGGCCAGCCAGGTGTGTCCGTCCACCTTCACCCGCGCCTTCAACTCCAGCCTGCGCGTTCCTTTGCGGTCCTCCGTGGAGGCCACGACCCGTCCGCCCTGGACGATTTCCAGCGTATGGATCGGGAAGATGCTCTCCGACCAAGCCTGGACCTCCACCGTTCCGGGACCCGACACCTGCACGGTATCGCCGACCTGGTGGCCGTCCACGGAGAGGTGGATGATGGGGCCGCCGCTGTGGAAGGTGCGCCCCTGCGAGACGGCGTTGCACCAGTTGTCGTAGGTGAAGTTCTGGTCGGGCATGTAGGCGTAGGTGCGGTACAGCCCCACCGGCACATCGCTGCTCATCTTGTCCGTCCCGCCCACGAGCGGCAACTTGTAGCCGCAGTTGAGATAGCGGTAGTACTCGATGTGGTTGAAGGGCTGGTGGCGCAGCATCTCGACGCCGTCCACGCGGCCCGTGGCGATCAGCGCCGCGGGCTCGCCGTTCGGATTCGGAAGATGGGGGATGATGACCGAGCCGCCCTGGGCGTGGCACTGGTCCGCCCAGTCGCTCATGGTTATTTCGAGGGTTCCGCCCAGTTCGGCCTCGCCGGGACCGTCGCTGCACCAGGGCATTACAGGCTCTTTCAGGCCCCACAGGATGAGGTGGCCCAGGAAGTGCTGGCGGTTCTCCTGACCGACGTAGACGATGTTGTTTCCGTCCTGGGAAACACTCGGCCGGCCCGTGAAATCCTCCGTGTTCGTGAAGAGATTGCCCCACTGCGAGGGGAGCAGGTTCACGATGTTCAGGTCCTCTCCCTGGGATTCCGTGTGACTGCCCTGTGTCGAAAGGAAGTGGACGTGCGAATCCCCGCTGTACCACCCTTGCGCGTTCATGTTCACCCAGCGCTTGAGCCGCAGGGTCAGTTCCTGCTGCCCGGGTTCGATCTTCACCCGGGTCCGCAGCGGCTCGTACTCGAACCCCCGCGCCACGTCCACGATGACCTCGCCGCGGGGCAGCCACCCCTGGCACTTGCCGTCGATGTACGCGTAGGTGATCTGTCCCAGCCGGAGGTCTCCGCCGATGTCGATGTGCCAAGTGTCCAGGTTGGAATTGACCTGGTTGTGGTGGCCATAGGGCTGGTAGGGGATGCCTTCCGGCGAGCGGAAATGCACGCGGCACGGAACCGGCCTTCCCGTGTCGTCATCGAGGACGGTAACGTTTACCCAGTTCCGCCCCCGGTCGAGGAGTTCCACGCGCATGCGCGGCGTCTCCACCACCTTCTTCTGCTCGACGTCGCCCCATTTGACCGCGCCGACGGTTTCCTCGCCCTGCTTCACCGTCACCGTCGCGGACGGGATGGCCGCCACTTCGACGTAGGCCGGGCTCGACTTCGGGTTCTGCGTCTCGCCCCACCCGGCGAAATCATCGCCGACGAAATCATCGGCCGAAGCCTCGGGCAACGGGTGAACGTAGGACGCGACCCCCCGGTCCACGTCCACGCGCAGGTCGAAGGGCTTTTCGGCGTCTTCGGGATCGGTCAGCGTAAGGCGCGCCTCGCGTTTTCCCTGGCGGACGAAGGGATGCTCGTTGGCCTGCGAGACCGTCAGTCCGGCGATGATGAACCGGGGACCTTTTGGAACGACCTCCAGCGACTCGATCTCGTGATCGGGATGGGGGTTCCGCCAGGCCCAGAGAAAATATCCCCTGGAATAGTCTCCCGTGACTTCCGTCTGACGCCGGCCCATGTCGCCCCAATGCCCCTCGTGGCGCCGCATCTTGACCTGACCCTGATCCGGGAGCGCAACGAAAGGCTTTCCGCCCAGGGAAATATGGGCGATTTCAAAGCGTTCGCGGATGGGAACGCGGATTGCCTCTTCGCCCGCCAGCCGGAACACGTAGTCCGCGACGGGGATCCCCAGCGGGCCGCCTTCCATCAGGTCGGACTTCAGGAGGCGATGGGCGAGGATCAGGCCGGTGGCCCGGCTGTTGACCGGAATGGTGACGCTGCCGGAGGCCTTATCGAACGCGATGAAACAGTTCGCGGGATCGTCGTTTACCCGGAAGGGAAGGCCGCGGCACAACTGATCGCCGATGGGCGTGTTGGGCTTCTCCTCCAAGACGTCGAGTCCTGCGTTACACAGGGCGGAAAGGTCGAGGGGCAGGTAGTCTGGCATGTGGGGAGCCTCTTTCCGTATCGAACGTAGGGATGCTTGCGGCGTTTTAAAGCGTGTTTTTGTACAAATTTCAAATTGAACTTGAAAATTGTACAGTAATGCCGGTATTTTGATCTCGTGCGGGTGTATTAAACAAGAACCGGGACTGTTGCCATGATTTCAAGACAAATCGCCGGCGAGCTTCCAGCAACAGCGGCAGAATTCCCCGTGGTGACCATCATCGGGCCGCGTCAGGCGGGCAAGACCACGCTGGCGCGGATGCATTTCCCCGACCATGCCTATGCGAACCTGGAAGCGCCCGACGCACGCCAGCTTGCCATGAGCGATCCGCACGCCTTCTTCTCCCAGTTTCCGCCGCCCGTCATAATTGACGAGATCCAGCGCGTTCCCGAACTATTGTCCGTCATCCAGGTCCTCGCCGACAGCAGCCGGAAACGCGGGCAGTTCATTCTCACGGGCAGCCACCAGTTGCGTCTGCAGGAAGCGGTTTCCCAATCCCTGGCCGGCCGAACCGCCCTCCTCCGCCTGTTGCCCCTGTCCATATCGGAACTCGAAACCGCCGGCATCCACTGCACGCGGGACGAGTACATCCACCAGGGGTTCATGCCACGGCTGTACGACGAAAACGTCGATCCGACCCGACTATACCGCAGCTACTGTCAAACTTACATCGAGCGCGACATCAGGCAAATGATTAACATCCGAAGGCTGACGGATTTTGAACATTTCATGCGTCTGCTTGCCGGTCGCGTCGGCCAGGTACTGAACCTCCACGCGCTGGCCGGCGACCTGGGCGTGTCGAGCACCACGCTGAAGGAATGGCTGTCGGTACTGGAAGCATCGCACGCCGTCTTCAGGCTGAATCCCTATTTCGAGAACTTCGGCAAGCGCATCATCAAATCGCCGAAGGTCTATTTCACCGATGTCGGACTGGCTTCCTACCTGCTCGGCATCGAATCGCCCGCGCATGCGTCCCGGGACCCGCTGCTCGGCAATCTCTTCGAGAACATGGTCGTCATCGAAGCTTTGAAATCCAGACTCAACGCGGGCAGAGAACCCGAACTCTACTTCTACCGCGACAACCGGGGCGATGAAGTCGATCTGTTATTCAGGCGGAACCGGCAGCTGATCCCCATAGAGATCAAATCGGCCATGACCTTCAATACGGAATTCGTTAAGGGAATCACGCGATTCCGAAAAATCGCGCCCACTGCTCAGAAGGGGTACGTCATCTATGCGGGAGAGCTCACCCCGGACCTGCCTCATGCCCGTGTACTTCGTTTTACCGAGGTGAATTCCATTATTCAGGATTCCGAGCCATGACGTTACCTGGGATCACACACGTTCCCATTGATCCTTGATGTGATCTTAAGGCGGTCGTATAATGCACTTTTGTAAAGTCATATGAAAAAGGTCCGCAACTTGCGATGCTCGGATAACCGCGACTTTCGATGGAATATCCGTTCAACGCAACTCCACGAAAATCAGAAAGGACCCCCATGGCCCACCACAAGGCCCTGCTGAATAGCGGATTCCTCCTGCCCACCTGCGAGAAGCACTTCCATGACCACGACGAGACCTGGCTGATCCTGAAAGGAAGCGGGACGGGTTTCTGGATCGATCACGACGGCAACCGGGAGGATTTCATCCTGGAAGCGGGGGACGTCTGGATGATCCCCGCGGGTTTCGAACACGGCAGCGACGGGACGAACAGCGAAGACTTCACGATCAATGTCGTCGACGGGACGAAACCGCCGGGGTGTCACGAGCACGCCCATTACTACATCGAGCAGGAAGGGTACATCCCCTCGCTGCAACTGGTCAAGACGCCGACGGACCGATACGCGTCCGCGACGGAGTAAGGCGCGGCATGGACCTCAGTTTTTTCACGAGCGCGGGAGGGGATGCCTGGTCTCTCGATGAATGCGCCCGGTGGGCGAAGGAGAACGGATTCGACGCGGTGCGGCTTTCGGCCGGCGGCGCCGTCGACCCGGAGCGCGTACTTGCGGACGGACCCGGCGAAGTCAACGACACCCTGAAGTCTCACGGCGTCTATCTCGCCGCGCTATCGGCCCACAACAACCTCCTGGACGACGACGCGGAACAGGCGGACGCGGCGGAAGACCGGTTGCGCAAGGCCATCCTGGCGGCCTCGGCCCTGGGCGCGCCGGTGGTCGTCACCCATGCGGGCAGCCCGGTGGGCTGGCATTTCTATGGACAGTTTTCCTCACCTCCGGGGAATCCCGGCGACCGGTCCATGGAACTGGTGGAACGGTTCCGGGCGCGTTATGAACCCATCGTAGAGCTGGCCGAAGACCACGGCGTCACCATTGCCCTGGACGGCGCGGTGCGCATGGGCAACATCGCCTGTAACCCGGAGATGTGGGAGCGGGTGCTCGACGCGGTGCCGTCCGATCACCTGGGCCTTTCCTGCGATCCCTCCCACTGGCTGTGGATGATGATCCTGCCCGCCGAGGACGCCATCCGCATGTTCGCGGGCAAATGGGTCTACGCGGACGTGAAGGACGCCGAGGTGAGTCCTGCCATGCTGTTCCGCCAGGGCATCATCGGAAACTGGTGGTGGCAGTACCGCGTGCCGGGCCGGGGCCAGCTCAATTGGGGCACGGTCATCGGCGCACTGGTCGAGTCGGGCTATGACTACGTCCTCTGCGTCGAGAACGAGGACCGCGGCATGCCGGGACTGCCCGGATTCGCCCTGGGTTGCCGCCATCTTCGCCGGTTCCTCCCGCCCGCCGGCGCGGAATGCCAGCGGCCGGACGGGCCCTGGAACGTACCCTGAGCAGATTTTGCTTGCCTGCGCCGCACACAACCGCACGCGATGCGAACGCTCCCAGCGCGTACCCGGCGGCGCATCGCTTGATGTTTATCCTTCGGAGCCCACCATGTACAGTCATGATCCCCTGCCCCCCGTCGATCGCCGCGGGACCGAGATACGCCACCTGAACCTGTCCTGCGAATTCGTCGCGCCGGCCACGAAGGAAGCCTGGGAGAAGCGGGCCCGGTCGCTCCGGGAGCACATCCTGGTCAGCATGGGGCTCTGGCCGAACCCCACCCGGAGTCTGCTGAACGCGGAGATCACGCACCGGGTCGAACGCGAAGGATACAGCATCGAAAACGTGCGGTTCCAGAGCCTGCCCGGTTTCTACGTGACGGGAAACCTGTACCGTCCCGCCGGCGACGAGGGCTCCGGCGACGAAGACCCCCGCCCGGCCATCCTGAACCCCCACGGGCACTGGACGGAAGGCAGGCTGAACCACGAGCCTGACGGCTCGATCCCCGCGCGGTGCATCAACTTCGCCCTTCAGGGTTACGTGGCCTTCGCCTGGTCCATGGCCGGCTACAACGACAGCACGCAGTTGGCGCACCGGACGTTCGGCGACGACCGGAAGCTGCTCTGGGGACTCAGCCTCATGGGGCTGCAGCTCTGGAACGGCATGCGTTCCATCGATTTTCTCCAGTCGCTTCCGGACGTGGACAACAGCCGCATCGCCTGTACCGGGGCTTCCGGCGGCGGCACGCAGACCTTCCTGCTCACCGCCGTGGACGACCGGGTGAAGGCCGCCGCACCCGTCAACATGGTCTCGGCGCATATGCAGGGGGGCTGCATCTGCGAGAACGGCCCCAATCTGCGTATCGACACGAACAACATGGAAATCGCCGCCCTGGCCGCGCCGCGGCCGCTCCTGCTGGTATCGGCAACGGGTGACTGGACGGTCAACACGCCCGTGCTGGAGTACCCGGCCATCCGCGCGGTCTACGCGCTTTACGACGCCGAGGACTGCCTGACGGAAGTACAGATCGACGCGGGCCATAACTACAATGCCGCAAGCCGCGAGGCCGTATACGCCTGGTTCGGCAAGTGGATGCTGGAGGAAGAAAGCGACGATCGGTTTTCTGATCGGACCGTAGAGGTGGAACCGCCGGAAAGGATGCTGGCCGTTACGCCCGAGACGAAACCGGACGTCTGGATCGACGAAGACGGCCTGACGAGCGGCTGGATCGAGCGGGCTCGGAAACAACTCGACAAGATGAAACCCGCCGACGCTAAGTCCCTGCGCAGATTCCGGCAGGTCATGTCGGCCGGATTCCGATCGATCATCGGATCGCCCGACAGGTCCGATGACGATTTGGTCGTGACGCCTCGGGGCCGGCACCGCGCCGGGGTTTGTGCCATCCACTCCGGGTACATGGGCCGGAGGGACCACGGCGACCGGGTACCCTATACCGAGTTTCGACCGCCGGGCCTCCCCCGGGGCGCCGTCCTCGTCGTGCATCCCGGGGGTGCGTCGGCACTGACGCAGGATAATGGACGGGATCCCAGACCGCTGATTCTGCACCTCCTGGGAAAGGGCCGGCTGGTCCTGGTCGTGGACGTGTTTCTGACGGGTCTGGCGGATGGTGAACCGGAGACCGGCGAGCCGGACACCGGGGAGCACGCCTACTTCTCGACGTACAACCGCACCGCAACCGCCAACCGCGTGCAGGACCTCCTTACGGCCGTCGCCTGGCTCAGGCGCTCGAGCGAATCTACGTCGGTATCCCTGGTCGGCATAGGCGCTGCCGGACCGTGGTGCCTGCTGGCCTGCGGGCTTTGTCCGCAGATTACCCGGGCCGTGATCGATGCCGGCCGATTCGATACGGACAGCGATGAGGAGTACGAGGAGAAACTGTTCATACCCGTGTTGCGCCGCCTCGGGGGCCTGGCCGCGGCGGCGGCGCTCGCGACCCCCGCCGAGTTGTACCTGCACAACACCGGAACCGCGTTTCAGACCGATGAAATAGAAGCGGCCTACCGCGCGGCGGACGCGCTGGACCGGCTCAGAGCGCAGCGTGCCCCCGCGGATATGCGTCAGGTCATCGCGTGGACGGTAGAAGGTTCCCGGGGATAGCGCTGGCCCCGCGAATCAGCCGCGAATCAGCCGCGAACCGGCATTGTACAATTGTACAGTTGCCCAATGAGTATCGCCCGATACCTCGTCGCAGATCACATCCGTACCCGGCCCGGCCGACCGCAACAGCGACTCATACCTGGACCGCGCTGCCAGGGCCGTTTTTTCTGCGTGCGATCCGGCCAGGCCCGTGTCGGCCAGGTGCGTTTTTTCTGCGTATGCGTTTCGCCTCAAGCATTCCACGTAACAATTCCCGTTCCCTCTGAAACCTTTCTCCGGAATGCCCTTGATGACCGCGCGACCCGTCCGGTTATCATAACTTCCTACCGCTTACCATAACTTCCGGATCCCGCCTTTCACGCGACACAGGCAAAATCAAGCGGCTTCCAATTTATGAATAGTTCAAACATGTAAAATCTCTTGACAGACGGGAATAATAACTAAACATATGTTTTGTACATATTTCATTTCTACTTTCCGTACAGGGACTGTAGCGTCCCCGTACGATTCATGCCGTCCGGGAGGACGGAGAAAGGTCTTGTCTCATGACAGACAACAATACACCCAAATGCTGTGGCCGGTTCATGCTTCGCGTAATCGACGAACGTTCCTACTGGGACTGCCCTGTGTGCGGAACCCGCCGGGACCGTGAGGGTACGATCACGACGCCGGGAGATCCGGATGTGCGTACTAATTCCCTCTCGGATCAGAGAGTCGCCGCGAGGGAGGACGCAAGGCCGGATGAACCGCATGCCGGAAGAAGCGGGAACGAGGCCCCGGCCGGCGGCCCCGCGGGTCCCACCCCGGTTACGGACCACCAGCCCCGGTGCTGGAAATGCGGCCGCGTGCTGGGCAGATACTTCTCCCGTCCCTGGAGCATCAGGTGCCGCAGGTGCAAGGCAACGAACCAGGGCGCATTGAAAGGAGCTTGAGTCATGCATTCGGGAAAATAGAACGAATGTTTTTTGAAAAACCCTCTTGACAGATATACAAAACATATGTATAGTACTGTCATCCTGCCCGTGCAACGCGCACGGGCCTGATTGAAAACTGAATCAGAATACCCTCGCGTCCCTTAGCGGACCCGCACCCCGCGGACCTTCAGCGTCCCCGTGCTACTTCTGATCCACCCACGGCACGGGGATTTTTTATGCCCTTACCCGACAAATCCGATTTCTCGCCCGCACGGCAAGAGACGCGCCCGGCCGGAATATGCGCCGGGGCGCTGGCCCGTTGCGGCGTTCTGTTCACTTCTCTGCCTGCCGCGAGGCAGGATCGGGAGCCACTCGAAATGCCCGAGAACGTCTCGGTCTGGATCGTCGTCATCGGCGTCCTGGTCGCGCTATGGATTTTCATCTTCAAGTTCATCGCACCCTTCGTGGACCGCATGACGATGCGCGAGGTCCGTCTGTCGAAGATCGAACGGGACATCGAGAACCTGACCGCCAAGATCGATCTGATCTACGAGGTCGTGCTCGACCGGCACAAGGAGCAGGAATGAAGTGGCAATACGCGGATGCGAGATTGGCCGGCAACGGTCCCGACGCAGGCGCAAGGGTTGCCGGGGAAGGTCCGAAGCCCGCACACGGCGGCCCGTCCGGCGCCGTCACGCAGTTGGAGGGGAAGGAGCGATCCATCCGGGTAGCGGCCCGGGGGGCAGGCGTCCTTCCATTTATCGCAATGAACGCGGACGCCGGCGATCCCGCACGGGACACCCCGCGCCCGATCTCCGCCGGCGGAGCGGGCGCGAGACCCCGGGTCGCGGGTTTCGCAGGGCGGAAGCGTTCGTATCGTTCACCGCAGTACACAAAAGGTCTTCCTTCCCCGGAGGCGCAAGGCCCCTCCGCGCCGGGGAGGGAAGACGAGGAGGTTTGCACATGAAGTCATGGCCGCACTTCCCGAACCAGGTCCTCTCCTCGCCGGACACCGGCAGGCACGAGATGGACGAGCGCTTCATGCTCAGGCTCGTGCTGTTGCGCGAGGAACTCGGTTTCCCTCTCATCGTCACCTCGGCGTACAGGTCGCCGGAGCACAACGCCAGGGTGGGTGGCCGGCCCCGTTCGGCCCATGTGGCCGGCCGGGCCGTCGACATCGCGATCTCGGGCGACAGGGCGCACCGGCTCGTGCGCATGGCGCTGATGCTCGGTTTCACCGGCATCGGCATCAGGCAACGGGGGGACTACAGGAGCCGCTACGTGCACGTCGACGATCTCGACAAGGCGCCGGGCATACCCAGGCCGGCGATATGGAGCTACTGACAACCCGGACCGGGCGAGGGCCCGGCCGGTACCCACTCATCTGCCAACAGGTGCATACCATGAAAGGATACATCATGCTTCGCGTCTTACTATGTTTCATGCTGCTCGCGTCGTGGCCGGAACCGGCCGCGCGAGGGGCGTTGCCGGGGACTCCGCCTTACCCGGCGGCGCCGCAGAACCGGGCGCCGCAGACGGTCAGCTACATCGACGTCGGGACGCTTTACGTCGGCGGGTCTTCACAGACGGTGAACGCCTCGTCTTACTTCTCAGATCCCGACGGAGACACCCTCACCTATTCGGTGAACAACCCGAGTCCGTCGATCGCCACGGTGAGCATCTCGGGAAGCACCGTCACGGTCGCGCCCGTGGCCGTGGGCAACACGTCTAAGATCGTCGTCACGGCGAGGGACCCGGGCGGCCTCACCGCCACCCAGGACTTCAACGTCACGGTGCAGAATCCCCCGCCGCCCCCGCCGCCGAACCGGGCGCCCACGGCGGTCGGATCCATCACCGACGTGACGCTGCAGGTGGGCGGCTCTTCGGCCACCCGAAGCGTGTCCGGCAAGTTCTCCGATCCCGACGGAGATACCCTCACCTATTCGGTCAATTCGCCTTCTTCGACGATAGCGACGACGAGCATCTCAGGGAGCACCGTCACGATCGCGCCCGTCGCCGCCGGCACGACCGGAAAGATCGTCGTCACGGCCAGGGACCCGGGCGGTCTTACCGCCACCCAGGACTTCACCGCCACCGTGGAGGCGGCCCCGCCGCCACCCCCGGCGAACAGGGCGCCCACGACGGTCGGATCCATCTCCAACGTGACGCTGCAGGTGGGCGGCTCTTCGGCCACCCGAAGCGTGTCCGGCAATTTCTCCGACCCCGACGGAGACACCCTCACCTATTCGGTCAACGACCCGAATCCGACGATCGTCACGGTGACCATATCGGGTAGCACCGTCACGATCGCGCCCGTCGCCGCCGGCACGACCGGCAAGATCGTCGTCACCGCCACCGACCCGGACGGCCTCACCGCCACCCAGGACTTCACCGCCACCGTGGAGGCGGCCCCGCCACCCCCGCCGACACCCCCGGTTAACAGGGCGCCCACGGCCGTGGGGGACATTTCAGATGTCACCCTCAGCAAGGGCGGCTCCTCGGCGACCCGAAGCGTGTCGGGCAAGTTCTCCGATCCCGACGGCGACACCCTCACCTATTCGGTCAACGACCCGAATCCGTCCATCGTCACCGTGACCATCTCGGGTAGCACCGTCACGGTCAAACCCAAAACTACCGGGTCAACGGGCAAGATCATCGTCACGGCCAGGGACCCGGGCGGCCTCACCGCCACACAGGACTTCACTGCCACGGTGAGAAACAACCCGCCGCGGCCCGAGGGAGACATCTCCGATGTAACCCTGTACAAAAACGGAAAGACAAAGAGCGTCTCTGTCTCGGGCAAATTCACCGATCCCAACGGCGACGCGCTCACCTACTCGGCCTCATCGTCCAAAACGAGCGTGGCGACCGTCAGCGTATCCGGCAGCAATGTAACCGTCACGTCGGGGGCAAAAGGTACTGCCACGATCACGGTTACCGCGACCGATACCGACGATGCCACCGGCGAGCAGGAATTTGACGTCAGAGTGATAAACACGCCTCCGCGACTGCAAAAAATCATCCCTGCAATGACGTTCCACAGAGACCAGGCTGCTCAAAGCGTAGACTTGTCAGATCACTTCAGCGATCCTGATAACGACGCCCTCACCTATACCGCCTCGTCGGGCGATTCGTCCGTGGCCACAGTCAGCGTCTCGGGCAGCGATGTATCTGTTGATCCCGGTGGACTTGGCTCTACCAGCATAACCGTGACGGCCGAAGATACGGATGACGCAAGAAGACAGCACAGCTTCAACGTAGCGGTAGAAAACAGGCCTCCCAAAGTTACGCGGGGCATATCTGACATAACGCTTAACAAGAACAGTTCGACAAGCATCGACGCATCCAGCCATTTCTCGGATGACGACGGTGATCCAATGACGTTTTCGGTCGTTTCGGCCGACACGAACATCGTCACCGCAAGCGTGCCAGAAAGCACGGTGACGATTGATTCCAAAAATGACGGTGGCAGCGCGACCGTTACGGTGACCGCCATGGACGCACATAACGGATCCGTATCGGATACCCTTACCGTCACTGTACTTAACAGAGCCCCGCAAGCTAGCGGTTCATTCAGTTCCGTCATGCTCCATAAAAACGGACACGCTCAAGGCGTCGACGTTTCGGGCAAATTCACCGATCCCGACAGCGATTCGCTCACATACAGCGCCTCGTCGAACAATACGGCCGTGGCCACCGCCAGTGTGTCCGGCGACACCGTAACGATTGTTTCCGGCAATTCGGGAAGTGCGACGATAACGGTGAAAGCCGAGGACATCGACAAGGTTTCGGCTACACAGACCATCAGCGTGTCCGTGATGAATCGCGCTCCGGAGATTGTGGACAGCATTGCAGACGTAAACCTCAGGGTGGGCGGCCCGGCGGAGAGCTTCGACGTCTCGGGCAAGTTCTCCGACCCGGATTCAGATACGCTCACCTTTTCGGTAGACGACCCGGATACTTCAATCGCCGCAGTCAGCATATCCGGCAGCGAGGTGACGGTGGCCCCCAGATCCGAAGGAGAGATCGGAAAGGTCACGGTAACCGCAACCGATACCGAAGAGGATTCCATTTCGGAGGATTTCAGAGTCGTCGTGGGGCCTGAACAGACTACACCGCCGTCCTGTCCGACGGCAAACACCGTGCCCGTCACGGTCCCGCCTATGTCCGCCGGCGGGGATTCGGTAAAGGTCGACGTTTCGGTCTACTTCACGATTCCGTCAGGCGTCACCGCGACCTACGACGTAAACGATCCCAATTCGGATGTAGCGACATTCAGCGTATCCGGGGACACGCTGACCATTACGCCCATCGGTCAGGGGTCCATCGGGAACGTCAACATTACGGCGAGCGCCACCGGGTGCACCGACGTCTCGCGGGCCTTCGAGCTTACCGTGGGTCCCCCGAAAGATACTACGACGCCATCCTGTCCAGCCGCAAACACCGACGACATTATGGTCCCTTCGGTGTGCGTGGGAGGGGGTTCGGTAACGATGGATGTATCGTCCTACTTCACGATACCGGAAGGCGTCACTCCTACCTACAGCGTCAACAACCCGGATTCGACGATTGCGAATGTAAGCGTATCCGGGGACACGCTGACCATCGAGCCCAAAACCCAGGGACATACCGGAAAGGTCACTGTCACGGCGACCGCGACCGGATGCGACAATGTCACAAGGGATTTCAACGTAACCGTCGAAGCTGCGCCTTCGGCTTCCGAATGTCCCGCGGTAAAGCAGTCTCATCCCAGCCGAAACGTGTCGTTGATAACTGGCGGAAACGCTGTCGATGTAAACCTCAACGCCCATTTCACCAACCTGGGCGGGAGCAATGTAACCTACACGATCGAGTCCTCGAACTCCGGCGTGGCGACAGCCAGTCGGACGGATACCACACTGGCTATATCTCCCGGTATCGCCGGTACCGCTCAGGTTACGGTTACGGTTTCCAGATGTGGATGTGGAACCGGAGTCAGCCAGGTATTCAACGTCAGGGTGGATCCGCCGCCGCCCAACTGTCCGGGAACAACCGACCCCATACCGGCCCAGAAGCTTACTGACGGCGGAGATCCGGCCGGGATAGATGTATCCGGATACTTCACCTTACCTGTCGGCTTCACGCCCGTATACGCGGCCTCGTCTTCGGATACCAGTATCGCGACGGCGAGCATGACGGGAAACACACTGACGGTCAGTCCCGTGGGCGCCGGAGCGGATGCCATAACGGTAACGGTCAGGATCACCAATGCCGATGCAGGATGCGGAGTTGTCGCGCAGTCCATTATGGTAACGGTGTCGCCTTCCTGTCCCGGAACAACCGGCTCCATACCGGCCCAGGAGCTTACCGTCGGCGGAGATCCAGCC
>JAPOYX010000007.1 GCA_026706345.1 Gemmatimonadota bacterium
TCAAGCTCCTGTGGGCGCCCCGTGACGACATCGAGGCCAGGCTCACCTATGAGATGGTCCGCGACAACATGGATTCTCCGCCCATCGTCGCGGAGAACGCGCCCAGCTCGGTGTTCACCGCCTTCCTGGGCTTCCCGGGCATGTTCGATGGCGACCCCATCGACCTCGCCGGCATCTCCGAGCGCAACGATTTCTTCAGCATCGCGGACGGCCACCAGGTGGATGTGGACGGCGTCTACGGCCACCTGGACTGGGACCTGAACGATGTCCTGACGCTGCACTCGGTCACCGGCTACCGCGAACAGAAATCCCGTCTGCCCAGCACCTATGTCGGTCATACCCGCGCCTCGCTGTTCGACGCCACGCGCGACGACGACCGGGAAACGTTTCAGCAGGAGATACGCATCGACTCCAGCTTCGACGGCCCACTGAACTTCGTGGCCGGCGGCTTTTACCAGAAGGACGACAACAACTTCTGCGTCACCCAGATTCTCGGCCTGGTGGACTTTTTCGGCCCGACGGCGACCCCCCTGAACGACAACCTGACCGGCCTCGGCTATCCGGCGCTGGCATCGGGCACCTTCAACGACAACGCCTCCGTACTCTGCAACGAACAGAACGCCAAGGCGCTGGCGGGATTCGCGGATGCCACCTACCAGGTAACGGACAAACTGGAACTCGGCGCCGGCGTCCGCGTTACCTATGAGAAAAAGAAATGGACCGGCCGGCCACAGATTCTCTATCAATACCTGGACGGCACCGATTCGGCCAACGAAGGCCTGTTCGCGTCCCTGGACGAACCGCTGGATGCCTCGGACTTCGACCGCTTTCCGATCAACGTGGCCCGGGAACAGGAGTCCTGGACCGAACCGAGTTTCCGGGCAACGGTCGGCTACCTCGTAAGCGACAATGCCTTTGCCTGGGCAACCTATTCGCGCAGCGTCAAGTCCGGCGCGTTCAACGACCAGACCGGCACCTTCACCGCCGGACTGCCGTTTCCGTACGGCAACCCCCTGCAGCTCAAGCCCATCGACCCGGAATTCGCCGACAGCATCGAGGTCGGCCTGAAGACAGACCTGTTCAACAACCGGGTACGCATGAACGTCGTCTATTTCGATGTCCGCTACGACGACGCCCAGCGTCAGTTGAACGCCACCTTCGCCCTGCCCGGCGGCGGTTCGTTTCAGGAGACCCTGTTCTTCAACGCCGCAAAACTTGACGTCAAGGGTATCGAGTTCGAGGGAAGCTGGGTGGCCAACGAGTACCTGACGTTCAGCGGCAATTTCAGTTGGCAGGACGCGGAGTTCGCCGCCTACGAGGCCGACACGGATTTCGACGGCACCATCGACGTGGATTTCAGCGGCCGGCCCGTCAACCGCTCACCGGAATGGACCGCCTACCTGATGGCGACCCTGGACCACCCGGCGGGCAGCATGGGCGACCTCACCCACACGCTGAGCTGGTCGTTCGTCGATGATTCGGTGTTCACCTACTCGGACCTCGGCCCGGAATTCGACGCGATGTCGAACAGCCGCAACATCCTGAACTGGAGTTCGACCTTCACCACCAGCGACGGCGCCTATTACTTCCGCGTTTTCGGGCGCAACCTGGCCGACGAGCGCTACCGCACGGGCAACCTGGCTGTCGCCGCCCTGTGGACCATGGCCTCCTACGGGTTGCCGCGGCAGTTCGGCTTCGAGGTCGGCGCCAGGTTCGGGAATCTGTGATCGGCCCCGGTCCGCTCCGGAACGAGTAGCGCCGGAGCGGATGCCGCGGGTTACGAATCCTCCTAACCTCCAAACGGGCAATCTCGTACGTCGATAAGCGTTATCTCTTACAGCCCGGCAGTGGCATTCTGGTATGCTTCATCCTGGTTCAGGCGAGTTGTTGCATTGAGTTGTTGCATCGGAGGTAAGTTCGCATGAGCGCGATGGTCAAGGAAGTCTACGACGCCTTCAGAAGCGCCGGTGTTTCGGACGAACAGGCGACCGCGGCTGCGCTAGCCGTCCCTCCGAGGGACGAACTGGCCACAAAGACAGATTTCGCGAAATTCCGCACGGAGGTCAAGAGCGATTTCGCGGAATTCCGAACGGAGGTAAAATCCGACATCGCGGAACTCCGAACAGAGTTCGGCGAACTCCGAACAGAGTTCGCCGAACTGCGATCGGAGGTCAAGACCGACATCGCGGAATTCCGAACGGAGTTCGCCGAACTACGAATGGAGGTCAAGACCGACATCGGGGAACTCCGTGCAGAAACCCGCTGCGACATGAAAGACCTTGAAATGCGGATGACCCACCGGTTTTACGCCGCAATCGGCCTGGCAGTCGCCGCGATCAAGGCGCTCGACTTCCTGCTCGGCTGAAAGCGCCTGTCGCGGCTTCCGCGGCACGTCGTCAAGCCAGCC
>JAPOYX010000008.1 GCA_026706345.1 Gemmatimonadota bacterium
ATCGTCTCACAGGCTGATGTCTTCCGTTCCGATACACCGACAGGACCTTGAGTATTCCGGGGTCGTTCAATTGGCAGGACACCAGATTTTGGTTCTGGCTATCCAGGTTCGAGTCCTGGCCCCGGAGTTTAGGTATTTCGAATCATTTGAGATTTCAGCTTTGTATACTACGGTCATCACGGGAATTAACTGATTTCAATATTTTGTCTTCGGTTTGCCATAACAACTCCAACGACTTCACCACTGACTCCAGACTCGTTACATCCCATTGTTCTGCTATCTGCACAGCACGCTTTCGCGCGTGACTTAAGAACGCTTCCGTTGCCCTCCTGCCTTGTCCCGTCACTTCACAGATGATCATCCTGCGGTCATTTGGGTTTGAGCTTCGCTTTACGTAGTTCTTGCGAACTAAATTCTTCACAATGATCGTCGTGTGTGCGATTGAAGTGCCCAATTCGCCGGCGATAGCACTCATCCTCAGCGGGCCGAAGTATTCCAGCAAGAACAAGGTGTTAATCTGGTGAGCATTCAGATCCAATCGTTTGAGTTCAGCAATACGACCACTGAACATCAAGCGATTCAGATGTTCCACCGCAAACACGAACCTTTCAATCAATTTTCCTTCCGGGCCTGCTTCTGGTTTTCTCTGCATCGTGGACTTGCCGGCAGTGTTGGTTCACATACGTCATGGATTGAGTGGATCCACATGCCGGCCCACATACTGAGTTGTTGAGGAACTGGCAAGTTACAATACTGCAACCCGGGGAGCAACAACAATCGCGGGGTTAAAGTCGGAAGAGCCTGATAGTTGAAACCCCGGCCCGCCCTGTGATCGGGGCCCTGTCAACCCCCAAACCGCGGAAACCGACTGGCTAGTCTATCGACAGACTCAGACCGGCCGTAATCGGGATTATCTTGTAGTCTTCATCTATAAAAGCGTGTTGGTAACGCCCTTCGACAAACACCAGGATTTTCTCCGCGACCGGAAACTTTATCCCCACTCCAGCCGTAATGCTCAGCCCGCTTTCGTCTTCGCCGATGCTCATTCCAAGCACCTCGATGTTCGCTTCAGCCCGGACGAATCCGCCTCCGGCGAGTCCGTAGACCACCAGTGTACTACCGCTCGTTATCAGCGCACCACCGTGGAAGCCAAGCGACGAAATCGATGCATCCAAATCAGGTATCAATTCCAGAATGAAGTAGATGGATGCGCTCGTGGCACTCAATAGAGCGTTATCAGCCAACTCGCTGGCGCCAAGAACCGAACGTGATGCAAGAAGTTTATTATTGGAAGTTGAAATGTAAAATATTTTAATTATTTATCGACATCATCCCCCGGGGACCATCTCACGGCCGCATTGGCTTGACGCGCTTTTCGGTAGATCGCTTCGGGATTACGCGCGTTCCAATCTATCCGGTATTTTAATCTGGCTTGTATAGCGACAGGGGATATGTACTACTACAAAAACAAGCCGGGACACCTACGGGGCAGGGGATTTGGCCATATAATGCAAGGTGTGGCAAGCCAGGATCGCAGATGGTCGCGGATATCTTATCCCCACGACACTTCAACCCAGGGTCCGTCTATATCTTCTCCAGGGCCTGTTCCAGGTCGGCGATCAGGTCGTCGGCGTTTTCAATACCCACCGAAAACCGGACGAGTTCGTCCTTGATGCCGATTTCGAGGCGTTCGGAACGGTCCATTTCGTAGAACGACATGATGGCGGGCTGTTCGATCAGGCTCTCCACGCCTCCCAGGCTCGGCGCGATGTAGGGGATGCGCAGCGCATCGATGAATCGGATGGTCGTTTCCATGTCGCCGTCGACCTCGAAGCTCACCACGCCCCCGAAACCGCTCATCTGCCTGCACGCCGTCTCATGGCCCGCGTGGCTTTCCAGGCCGGGATAGTATGTTTTCCGGATGCGGGGGTGCCCGTCCAGAAAACGGGCGACGGCCAGACCGTTCGCGTTGTGCTGTTCCATGCGCAGGGCGAAGGTCTTCAGCCCCCGGATCAGCAGGTACGCGCCGTGGGGATCGACGATACCGCCCGTGACGTCGCGGAACTCGCGGATGGCGGCGATAAGGGGGGCACTGCCCACGACGGCGCCCGAAAGCAGGTCGTTGTGGCCGCCCAGGTACTTGGTGGCGCTGTGGAGGACCAGGTCGATCCCGAAATCGAGAGGCTTCTGGTTATAGGGCGTGGCGAAAGTGCCATCAATCAGCACCTTGACGCGGTTCGCCGCGGCGATCTCGACGACCTGTTCCAAGTCGATCACGTTCAGGTACGGATTCGTGGGAGATTCGGATACGATGAGCCGGGTTTTGCCGGTGATCGCCGACGCCAGCTCCTCGCAATTGCCCGTCTCGACGAAGGTCACGTCGATGTTGTACCTCGGAAGGATCTGCCGGCAGAACTGGCGGCTGCGCCGGTAGCACTCGTCCATGACGATCACGTGGGCGCCGGAGGAGAGCATGGCGAGCAGCACGGAAGTGAACGCGCTCATGCCGGAAGAGAAAAGGGCGGCGTCCTCTCCGCCCTCCAACTCGGCGATCTTGCGCTCCGCCACCGACTTGGTGGGGTTGCCGTAGCGCCCGTATTCTTCCCGGTCGACCTCTCCCGTCGTGTAGTCGATCAGTTCCTGGGTATTCTGAAAAACGTACGTGGATGTCTGTACAATGGGATTGGTCACCGAGGAAAACGGTTTGTCACGATGCTCCCCTCCATGCACGGAGCGTGTGGACAGTCCCTTGTTGGCACGCGGCATGTAGTCGGTTTCCTTTGAGATATGACGCCCGGCCGAACCCACGGGCGCGACTTAAAATACGACGGGTTCTTCGTACGGCCCGTGCACTTCCTGCAGCACGCCCACGATTTCTCCCAGCGTCGCATAGGCCCTGACCGCGGCAAGCATGGCCGGCATGACGTTCGCCCCCTCCCTCAGGGCGGCTCCCAGGACATCGAGGGCCTTGCCCGCCTCGCGTTCGTCCCGCCGCCGACGGACCGATCCGAGACGGACGCGCTGTTCCCTTTCGATGCGCGGGTCGATCCGCAGCGTCTCGATGTCGCCGTTCCTCGGGGAGGCGAATTCATTTACGCCGGTAATGATCCGGTCCCGGTTTTCGATCTCCGCCTGGTGACGATTGGCCGCGGCCATGATCTCCCGCTGGGGAAAGCCCGCCTCGATGGCCGCCACCATGCCCCCGAAGGCGTCGATCTTCTCGAAATAGGCCTCGGCTTCTTCTTCCAACCGGTCCGTGAGGGATTCGACGTAGTATGATCCGCCGAGGGGATCGACCGTATCGGCCACGCCGGTTTCGTGGGCGATGATCTGCTGGGTTCTCACGGCGATGCGGGCCGCCTGTTCCGACGGCAGGGCGTAGGCTTCGTCCAGCGCGTTGGTATGGAGCGACTGGGTGCCGCCCAGCACGGCGGACAGGGCTTCCACGGCCGTGCGCACGATGTTGTTCTCCGGCTGCTGCGCCGTCAGGCTGCATCCCGCCGTCTGGGTATGGAATCGGAGCATCCAGGACCGCTCCGACCGGGCGCCGTACCGCCGGCGCATGTGGCGCGCCCAGATCCGCCTCGCGGCCCGAAACTTCGCGACCTCTTCGAAGAAATCGATATGGGCGTTAAAGAAGAAGGACAGCCGCGAAGCGAACCGATCGACGGCCAGGCCGGCGGCCAGGCAGGCGTCGACATAGGCGAAACCGTCCGCCAGGGTGAAGGCGAGTTCCTGGGCGGCCGTAGCACCCGCCTCCCGGATGTGGTATCCGCTGATGCTGACGGGATTCCACTGAGGTACCCGTTCGGTGCAGAAGACCACCGTATCGGCGACGAACTTCAGGGCCGGGGCGGGTGGGCAGATCCACTCTTTCTGGGCGATGTACTCCTTCAGGATATCGTTCTGCAGCGTGCCCCTCAGCGCGGTCCAGGGGATATCCCGTTTCTCCGCCACGGCCAGATACATGGCCAGCAGCACCGCGGCGGGGGCGTTGATCGTCATGGACGTGCTGATCTTGTCCAGCGGGATGCCGGAAAACAGGATCTCCATGTCCTCCAGCGTGTCGACGGCGACCCCGCATACGCCCACTTCCCCTTCCGACGACGGGTGGTCGGAATCGAAACCCATCAGCGTGGGCACGTCGAAGGCCACGGACAGGCCGTCCTGTCCCTGATCCAGAAGGAACTTGAAACGGGTGTTGGTATCCGCCGCAGAACCGAAGCCGGAGAACTGCCGGATGGTCCACGGGCGGCCCCGGTACAGGGAAGCGTGGACGCCGCGCGTATAGGGGAACTGTCCCGGGAAACCTTCGTCCCGCAGGTAGTCGGAGCCGGACCGGTCACCCGCCGTGTACAGCTCCTCCACCGGAGACCCGGAGATGTTCGTAAAGGACGGCTTGCGAAGGGGGCGTCCGTCCTGTTTCCCGTCCCTCGACTTTTTGCTGTTCAGGGTCTCGTCCATAACGACCGCCTTGCCAGACCTAATTGCGCCAAACTATTTCAGTTACACCCGGAAGCAACACCGTAATATAGGCGGAGGCCGGAGGCCGTCAAGCAGGAACTGGTCCCGTGAAACACCGGTCGGGGGCCGAATTCCGTTGACAGATCCGACGGGGCCTGATTAAGATGCGCGTGTCCCGGTCACGCCACTTCGCGAGCGGCGATTCCCGGATTTTCGCCCACCATGCTGCGCTCGTGTTCCATTACAACCAGTGAAATTCCGCCTCTTTTTCTCGTACGTCACACCGCCATGAATACACGCGAGATACCCCTCTTCCCGCTCAATACCGTGCTGTTCCCGGGCATGCCCCTGCACCTGCATATTTTCGAACCCCGCTACAAGGAAATGGTGCAGAAGTGCCTGGACGAGAAACTGGAATTCGGCATTCTTCTCCTCCACGAGACCCAGTTATGCCAGGTGGGCTGTACCGCCCGGATCACGCAGATATTGAGACAGTTCGAAAACGGGTCCATGGATATCCTCACCGAGGGACGGAGACGATTCCGCGTCCTTGACGTCCTGAACCGCGAATCCTACCTGGAAGCGGTCGTGGAGTACTTCGACGACGACAGCGAGGACATCCCCTCCGACCTGCTGAAGAAGGTGCTGAACGCCTACCAGAAGATGATCAGGCTCCAAACCAGGGGCGTGGGCGCCATCCGCGGCATCTTCGACCCGGTACACTTCTCCTTCATCATCGCGTCGACGATCGATATGGTCCTGCAGGAACGGCAGTCCCTGCTGGAACTGACCTCGACCACGGAACGGATCAGGAAACTCGACACGGCGCTCCTCGATACGACGCAGAAGCTGAACGAGCAGGAAAAGATGAAACGCCTAGCCGACATGAACGGACATGGCAAGCACGAGCCCGAAGAAAGCGAATCCGCAGACGACGATTAGTCCCGGAAGCACGCGCCGCCTGACGGCCATGGCCGTGGCCGTGGCGCTCGCGGTCCTCCTCGGTTTCATCCGCCTGTACCGGCTGCCCTGGGGTGGCTCGCTTTCGCTGAAGATCCTGCCTCTGGTCTACCTGGCCATCACGTATGGCCCCAGGGCCGGCATGGCCGGCGGTCTGGCGGCGGGCCTCGTCACGCTGATCGTCGATCCCGTCATACTGCACCCCATCCAGGTTGCCCTGGACTACCTGCTCCCCTACGCCATCCTGGGGATCATCGGATTCTTCCCCGCCTGGCCCAGGCTGGGAATCCTGGTGGCCGGCGCACTCCGGCTGGCCAGTCACGTGGTGTCCGGGGCGGTCTATTTCGCGGCCTTTACGCCCCCGGAACTGAACCGGCAGGTTTACGAACTGGTCCGGGATTACACGGGGATCATCCTTTCCCCCTTGCTCCAGCAATGGACGGCGCCGTGGCTCTACGCCCTGCTGTATAACGCCAGTGTCGTCGTCCCCGAGACCGTCCTGATGATACTTTTCGCCCCCCCGCTGATTCGCCGGCTCAACCGCGGCTTCGCGCCGGACCGGTACGCGTGAACCGGGGCCGGGGCCGGATTCCCGTCCCGGATCAGGCCGGCCGGCCCGGGGTACTGCGTCCGTCGCGGCCGAACGCTGTGGACCGGCCGCTACGCGGGTATTTTTCCTCTTGCCTGCCTGCATGCCCGCCCATATTATGAGACAGTTCACCCGGACCGTATTACCGGTAACGCCACTGCTTACGCCTCTTCCATTCAGGAGCGTTTGAACCATGTCGGAATCCCTGGAGCTGATCACCACCTCCAGCGACGAGGGGACGCTGCCGCTGCCCGAGCCGCTGTGCCGGGAAATATACGAGAAAATGCTGACCATCCGGCGATTCGAGGAAGCCGTACTGGAGATATACACGCAAGGCCTGATGCGCGGTCTCGCCCACCTGTACATCGGCCAGGAAGCCTCGGCGGTGGGCATCTGTTCCGCCCTGAACGACGACGATTATCTCACCAGTACCCACCGCGGGCACGGACACCTGATCGCCAAGGGCGGCAAGGTCGACCGCATGATGGCGGAAATGATGGGCAAGGTGGACGGTTACAACCGGGGCAAGGGCGGCACCATGCATATCGCCGACATGAGCCTGGGGATCCTGGGCGCGAATGGGATCGTCGGGGGCGGCATGGGCATGGCGACCGGGGCGGCCTTAAGCGGCAAGATGCGTAATTCCGGACAGGTGGCCGTGTGCTTCTTCGGCGACGGCGCCATCAATCAGGGCGCCTTCCTCGAATCCGCCAACCTGGCTTCCATCTGGTCGCTGCCGGTGCTCTTCGTCTGCGAGAACAACCATTATGGGGAGTATACGGCCGCCAGCGACGTTACGGCCGTCAGGGAACACGTGGCGGAACGGGCTGCGGGATTCGACATGCCGGCCATGGTGGTGGACGGCAACGACGCGGTCGCCGTGCACCAGACCGCGGTGGAGATGGTGAAACGGGCCCGGGCCGGCGAGGGGCCGTGCCTGATCGAGAACAAGACCTACCGGTACCGCGGGCACCACGTGGGCGACGGCGATCCGGAGAAGACCTACCGGACCCAGGAGGAGACGGACACCTGGCTCGCGAAAGATCCTATTCCCCGCTTCGCCCGGCGCATGATGAAGGCGGGCATGGTCGACGAGGCGGAACTGGAGTCCATCGATACCACCATTACCGGACTGGTGGAAGACGCCGTGGCTTTTGCGAATGACTCCCCCTATCCCACCGCCGACGAGGTGACCGAACATGTCTACGCCTGAGCGCCGGATCACCTACGGCGAAGCCGTCCGCGAGGCCATCGCGGAGGAAATGCGGCAGGACGAGACCGTCTTCTTCATGGGCGAGGACGTGGCCGCGGCGGGCGGGGTTTTCAAGGTCACCGTGGGACTGCTCGACGAATTCGGCGAAGAACGGGTGCGGGACACGCCCATCTCGGAAGCGGGCATCATGGGCGCGGGCGTGGGGGCCGCCCTGACCGGCATGCGGCCCATCGTCGAGATCATGTTCGGCGACTTCATCACCATCGCCATGGACCAGATCGTCAACCAGGCGGCCAAGATGTGCTACATGACGGGCGGTCAGGCCAGCGTGCCGCTCACGATACGGACCACCATCGGCGCGGGCCGTTCATCGGCGGCACAGCACTCCCAGAGTCTCCAGGCCTGGCTGTCCCACATTCCCGGGGTCAAGGTGGCCATCCCCTCCACGCCGGCGGACCTGAAGGGACTGCTCAAGACCGCCGTCCGCGACGACAACCCCACTGTCATCTACGAAGACAAGATGATGTACGCCCTGAAGGGACCGGTGCCCGATGACGACGACCATACCATTCCCTTCGGCGTAGCCGACATAAAGCGGGAAGGGTCGGACGTAACCCTCGTCGCCACTTCAAGCATGGTGCACACCGCGCTCAAGGCAGCGGACATGCTGGATAAGGAGCGAATCAGCGTGGAGGTGGTGGATCCCAGGACGCTGTCGCCGCTCGATATGGATACGATCATTCGTTCCGTCGAGAAGACCAGCCGCGCCGTGGTGATCGACGAAGCCTACCAGAGTTACGGCGTCACCGGCGAACTGGCCTCCCGGATCGCCGACGAGGCCTTCGACTACCTGGACGCCCCCGTCAAGCGGCTGGGCGCCATGGACGTTCCCGTACCCTTCAGCCCCGGGCTGGAGCCGGAAACCATCCCCGACGAGGGAAAACTGGTCCGGACCGTTCAGGGCCTCTTCCACGACGTCCCCATATAGCCGTATAGAAACCGGAGCATAATCTTAAATGAACCTGTGGCGCCTGCCCCTGCACTGGAAGATCATCATCGGGTTGATTCTCGGATTGCTATACGGGATCCTCTCCGCGGCCATGGGCTGGAGCCGGTTCACCGAGGACTGGATCACGCCCTTCGGCGACATCTTCCTGAACCTGCTCAAGGTCATCGCCGTACCCCTCGTGCTGGGCTCGCTCATCATGGGCGTCGCCTCCCTGTCGGACGTGAGGAAACTGTCCCGCATCGGGGGCCGTACGATTGCCATTTACATCCTCACGACGACCGTCTCCGTGACCATCGGGCTTTTCATGGTCAATCTGCTCGAACCGGGGACGGGCGTGCCCCAGGGATTGCAGGAACAGCTGCAGGCCGCCTACCAGTCCGACGCGGAATCGGACATGGAACGGGCCGAAACGGCCAGGGAGCGGGGACCGCTTCAGGTCTTCGTGGACATGACGCCCGATAACATCTTCGGCGCGCTGAGCAACAACGGGCGCATGCTCCAGGTCGTCTTCTTCTCCCTCCTCTTCGGCATCGCCCTGGTATTGATTCCGTCCGACAAGAGCAAACCCCTGGTGGATTTCTTCTCCAGCCTCACGTCGGTCATCATCCAGATCGTGAACATGATCATGGTCGTCGCCCCCATCGGGGTCTTCGCCCTGATCGCCAAGACCATCAACCAGGTGGCGAAAGACGACCTGTCCGCCGTCGGAGAACTCCTTGGAGCCCTTGGCTTCTACTGCCTGGTGGTCCTCCTGGGACTGCTGATCCACGGCATCGTCACCTACCCGGTCATGCTCAAGATCTTCTCCAACATGAAAATCGGGCGGTTTTTCCGGGGTATCGCCCCGGCCCAGCTCCTGGCCTTCTCCTCCAGTTCCAGCGGGGCCACGCTCCCCGTCACCATGGATGTGAGCCAACGGAATCTCGGAGTCTCGAAAGAGGTTTCCTCCTTCGTCCTGCCTCTCGGCGCCACGATCAACATGGACGGCACCGCGCTCTACCAGGCCGTGGCCGCCGTGTTCATCGCCCAGGCCCTCGGCCTCGGGCTCGACATGACCGCCCAGCTGCAGATCGTCCTCACGGCCGTCCTCGCCTCCATCGGCACCGCCGCGGTGCCCGGCGCGGGCATCATCATGCTGATCATCATCCTGGAGACCATCGGCGTGCCGGCCGCGGGCATCGCGCTGATCCTCGGCGTAGACCGCATTCTCGACATGTGCCGCACCGCGGTGAATGTCACGGGCGACGCTGCCGTGGCGACCTCGGTGGACGCCATGGAGAAACGGGCCGCCGCCAGACCGTCCGCCTAGCGTTCACGACAGACCGCTCGCATTCGAGTCAAAACAACGAAAGTTCGGGGCTTTTCGAAATGCGGGCGTGATGAATATCACTGCCGCCGGCCGTATTCCTCGTAGAACCAGGCCGCGCTGTCGATTCCCCGGTAGAAATTGGGCAGGTGGAACTTCTCGTTGGGCGCGTGGGCGTCGCAATCGGGCAGGCCGAAGGCCATCAGGACCGTGGGCAGGCCCAGTATCTCCTCGAACATGGCCACCACCGGGATGCTGCCGCCCTCCCGGATGTAGACGGGCTCCTTGCCGAAGCCCCGGGTGATGGCCTCGTGGGCGGCCGTCACCGCGGGGTGGTTCCGCGCCGTGAGGACCGGCTTCCCCGTACCGTGACGGATGACGTCCACCTTGACCGAGGGCGGCGCAAGGCTTCTGACATAGTCTTCGAATGCCCGGGCGATCTTGTCGGGGTCCTGGTTCGGCACGAGGCGCATGCTCACCTTGGCCATGGCCTTCGACGGGATCACGGTCTTCGATCCCTCTCCCGTGAACCCTCCAAGCATCCCGTTTACATCGAGCGTCGGCCGCGCCCACAGGCGCTCAAGGGTCGAGTACCCCTTTTCGCCCGTGGCTTCCGGCAGGCCCAGCTTCCCGGCGAAGCCTTCCTCGTCGAAGGGCAGCGCGGCAAGCGACGCACGTTCTTCGCCGTCCAGGGGAAGAACGTCATCGTAGAACCCCGGCACCGTGATCCTTCCGTCGCCGTCCACCATCCTGCCCAGCATCTCCGACAATACGTTCAGGGGATTGGGGACGGCGCCGCCGTAGACGCCCGAATGCAGATCTTTGTTGGGTCCCTCGAGCCGGACCTCCATGTAGGCCATGCCTCGCAAGGCATACCCGATCGAGGGCTGCTCGTAGTCGAACATGGACGTGTCGGAAATGACCACCACGTCCGCCGCCAGTTCTTCCCTGTGGCTTTCCAGGTAGGCTTCCAGGTTCTCGCTCGACACCTCTTCCTCGCCTTCGATCAGCATACGGACGTTCACCGGCAGCCGGCCGTTCTCCCGCAGGTGGGCCTCCAGCGCCTTCACGTGCAGCCAGACCTGGCCCTTGTCGTCTGTCGATCCGCGGGCGTAGAGATTGTCGCCCCGGATCACGGGATCGAAGGGATCGCTCTCCCACAGTTCAAAGGGTTCCGCGGGCTGAACGTCGTAATGACCGTAGAATAGGACGGTGGGCTTTCCGGGCGCGCCAAGCCATTCCGCCGTCACGATGGGATGGCCGGCCGTGGGGTTTACCGCCACGTGGTGCATGCCGATGCGTTCCAGTTCGCCGGCAAGGAAACGGGCGCATCGGCGCAGATCCTCGCGGTGATGGGGATGGGTGCTCACGCTGGGTATGCGGAGGAAGTCCTTCAGACCCTCCAGGGCCCGGGGCCGCTGGGCCTCCAGGTAGGATATGACGTTTTTCATGGTCCACGCTTCCGTTCATAGGGTTCAAATGACCAGGGGCAGGGCACCGGCCGTATGTGAGACGACCGGACCGGCACGTACTTTCGGCAGGGTACAGGAACAGGGGACGCCGGTGCAAGGGAAAAACAAGAGAAGAAACCGTTTCGGCCGGCGTGCGGGACGGAACATCCGAGATGCGGCTTTCACGTACGGGCCGGCCGTGCGGACTTGACAGTACGTGAGGATGGTCTTAGACTGGTAATCCGACATACGGCGTCCGGCGCATCAGGTGATTCCAAAGGCGACCGGACCGTTTCCGGAACAACGGGATAACGGCATGCGGACCTTCATCAGACAGTACCTGGGCGTGTTGCGCACGACGATCGGATCGGGGAACCTCAAGTTCTTCTACCGGTTCTTCATCTTCCTCTTCCTGTTGATCCTGGTCTATACGTTTCTGTTTCACGAACTCCAGGAAATGGAAGGGCGGGAACATACGTGGTTCACCGGATTCTACTGGACACTGGTCACGATGACCACGCTCGGGTACGGTGACATCGTCTTCACCAGCGACCTGGGCCGGATTTTCTCCCTGTGCGTCCTCATGACCGGACTGACGACGCTGATCATCGTGCTTCCCGTGGCCTTCGTCGAGTTCATCTACCGGCCGTGGCTCAGCGCCCACTCCATCGCGCGCGCGCCCCGGTCGCTGGAATCGACCTTCCAGGACCACGTGGTCATCACCCATCACGACGAGGTGACGAGTTCCCTTGCCGCCAGGCTCAAGCAGTACGGGAACGACTATGTATTCATCATACCCGACCTGGACGAAGCACTGCTCCTCCACGACCGGGGCCTCAACGTCGTGTACGGCGATCTGGATAACTCGGAGACCTATCGGCACGCGAACGTGGACCAGGCGGCGCTCGTCGTGGCAACCGGCAAGGATACGCTGAATACCAGCATCGCCTTCACGATCCGGAACATCAACCAGGACATCCCCATCCTGGCCACGGCGAATTCTCCCGATTCCGTGGATATCCTCGAACTGGCGGGCTGTACCCACGTGATCCAACTGGGCAAGCAAATGGGGCAGCTCCTCGCCCGGCTCGCTTCGAGCGTGGATTCCATGTCCCATGTACTCGGAAATGTCGAAGACCTGATGGTCGCCGACGCGGGCATCGTGGATACCCCGCTCATCGGCAAGACCCTGCGTGAAACGCGTCTTCGCGAACTGACCGGCGTTACCGTCGTCGGCGTATGGGAGCGGGGCAGGTTCCGCGTGATCGCACCCGACACGCAGCTTACCGAACGGATGATCCTGGTGCTTTTGGGGACGGAAAGCCAGATCACCTCCTACAACGAACTCTTCGCCATCTACAACGTGTCCGATCCGCCCATCGTCATCATCGGCGGCGGCCGCGTGGGACGGTCCGCGGGAGGAACTCTTGCGCAGAGCGGGCTGGACTACCGGATCATCGAGCAGCAAACCGGGCGGATACGCGACGAAAAGCACTACGTGCTGGGCGACGCGGCGGATATCGAGACCATGAAGAAGGCCGGCCTCATGGAAGCCCCTACCGTCATCATCACCTCCCATGAAGACGACATGAACATCTACCTCACGATCTATTGCCGCAAGCTGCGGCCGGATATCCAGATCATCACGCGGGCGAAAGAGGAACGGAACGTGGAAGCGCTTCACCGGGCAGGGGCCGATTTCGTCATGTCCTATGCTTCCATGGGGGCCAATATCATTCTGAACCTACTCAAGCGGAACGACATAGTCATGATCACGGAAGGGTTGAATTTCTTCCGTGTCCGGCTTCCCCTGGAACTGGCCGGCAAAACCATCGCGGAATCCCAGATCTACCCGGAAACGGGCTGCTACGTTGCGGCCGTCTTCACCGGGAAAGAGAGTATCGTGAGCCCTCCGCCGTCGATGAAGCTGCCCAGCGAAAGCGAGATCCTCCTTATCGGCACGATAGAGGCCGAGAACCGGTACCTGGAGCGTTACGGCAATAAGCTGTGAACTGGAGCCGAACGGCGCCGCCATTGGATCGGCCGGACGAATCCCGCTAGACGTCCCCCGGCTCCCGCTTCGTCGACGCGACGTTTACCCCGAGGGCGCGCGTCAGCCGCTCGAGTTCGACAGTCAGTGCGGTCCAGGCCTCCTCCGCTCCGTCCAGGCTTCCCTCCCTGCCCATCTGTTCCAGGCGCTGCGCGGCGTTCACGGTGGCCCGAGCCAGGAAAACTCCGGCAGAACCCTTCAACGTATGGGCATGCAGCCGCAGATCGGCGGCGTTCCCGGAACTGATCGCATCACGAATAGCGGACTTCAGCCCCGGGCACTCGGCCACGAAAAGTCCGGCCAGTTCCAGCATCACGCCTTCGTCTCCGCCGAACCGTGTGACGGCCTGTTCCCAATCGATCACCGCTGAGTCGGTCGCTGCCGCTTGGGTCGCGGCGTCGGGCGGCTGCGCCGCGGCTTCCTCCCCGGACGGTGCGGATACTGCCGCTGAAGGTGCGGCATCCCGGTGAGCTGCCGGAGGAGCAGCCTCGCCGGAAACCGCCCCTGATCCAGCCGGGACGCCTTCCACCGCCGCGTACAACAGTTGGGCCTGAATGGGCTTGGACAGATATTCGTCCATCCCGGCCTCCAGGCACTTCTCACGGTCGCCGCGCATGGCGTGGGCCGTCATGGCGATGATGAGGATATGGGCGTCGCCGGTTTCCAGTCCGCGAATCGTCCGTGTCGCCTCCAGTCCATCCATCCCGGGCATCTGGACATCCATCAGGATCAGGTCGAACGCGCCGGTTTTAAACCGGTCGACCGCTTCGCTGCCGTTGTTTACCACGGTGACCTCGTGGCCCCTGGACTCCAGCATGAGTACCGCGACGCGCTGGTTCACGATCCCGTCCTCTGCCAGTAAGATGCGTCGCGGCGGGACCCCTTCCGCCAAGCCATCGGCTCCCTCCTCCAGTGCGGGTCCGCACGTGCCGGCCACCGTTTCCATGATGGCGTTCAGCAGGTCGGACTGCTTGACGGGCTTGCTGACCGTACAGGCGATTCCGAATGACTTGCCGAAGTCCGGGTCCTCCCGCTGTCTGGCGGAGACCAGCAGGATGACGTCAAGGTCTCTTCCGTCGGCGCACTGGTTGATTTCCCTGACGAGGCCGTATTCTTCCATTTCCGGCATGGTTTCGTCCAGCAGGACCAGCTGGATAGTCTCGCCGCCCTCGCCGGTAAGGGCGGCGAGGGCTTCCACGCCCGTACCCGCTTCCGCCGGTTTCATGGACCATTCGGCCAGCATGTCGACCAGGAACCGCCGATTGGTGGGATGATCGTCGACCACGAGCACCCGCAGGCCGGACAGCGGTCCGGCGTCGACGCCCGTCTTTTCGGCCACGTCGGGCTGTTTTTGCATTTCGACGGTAAAATGGAAGGTGCTTCCCCGGTCCACCTCGCTTTCGACCCGGATGCTGCCGCTCATCATCGCAGTCAACTGCGCGCTGATAGCGAGCCCCAGTCCCGTACCACCGTACTTGCGCGACGTGGAACTGTCCGCCTGGCTGAAAACGTCGAAAATCAGTTTCTGCTTGTCCTCCGGTATGCCGATGCCGGTATCCGATACCGAGCAGGCCAGCGTGATGGCGTCTTCCGTTTCCGACTTCAGCGCCATGGTCAGGACCACTTCCCCGGAGTCCGTGAACTTGATGGCGTTTCCGACCAGGTTGATCACGATCTGGCTCAACCGGCCCGGATCGCCCACGAGACGATCAGGAACGTCCGGAGATACCTGGTAGGCCAGTTCCAGGCCCTTTTCCGACGCGGGGATCGACATGGCCTGCACGGTATTGGCGATACGCTCCCGCAGTTCGAAGGGAATCGATTCGAGTTCCAGGCGGCCCGCCTCTATTTTCGAAAAGTCCAGGATATCGTTCAACAGGCCCTGAAGCGAGCCCGTGGACTGATCGATCAGCCGCATGAATTCCCGCTGCCGGGACGACAGGTCGGTATTCAGCATCAACTGGGTCATCCCGGTGATCCCGTTGATGGGCGTGCGAATCTCGTGGCTCATATTGGCGAGGAACTCGCTTTTGGCCCTGCTGGCCTCTTCCGCCGACTCCTTGGCTTCCTGGAGTTCCTGTTGAAACAGGACCATGTCGTGGGCGGTCTGTTCCAGCAGGGCGTTCTGGCGATGCAGCTCGTGGGCGATCCGTGTACGTTCGGCGTCGATCTGTCCGATCGAACGGGCGTTCCACCAGATCAGGATGTTGAAGGCGATCACGTTGCAGACGACGAAGAGCGAATGGCCGAATTCCACCCCGTAGAATCCCGCTCTTTCCCCCTGGAACTGCACCCAACCGAGGACGATGGGGATGAGAAAAGCCGCGGGAAGGAGGCGGCGGGCCATGAGACCGCCGGCCGTGGCGCTGACTAGCGTGGCGGCCGGTTCGCGCCGGGGCCGCGCGCAGAAGATGCCGGCGCACAGGACGCCGAAACCCAGTGCGGTGTTCAGGGTAATGGGAATCGCGCCGGAAACCCTGTACAGCACCAGGGTACTGTAAATCGCCCCGGCGAGAGAAAGCAGGGCGATGATCCCGGCGTTCATGACGCAGACGTGAGACAGCCAGTGTCTCGGACCGCGCAGATCAAGCAGCAGGAGCGCCAGTCCCACCAGCATGAAGGTGAAGGCGGTATGGGGGGCCATGCGGTTGCCGCTGAGGGACGCTGCGAACAGCCACTCGTCAACACCTCTGCCGCCCAGGTCGAAGTCGAGGAGCTTGACGGCCCCCAGCGCCATGAGCAGGCCCGCGCCGGCGAAACCCGTCCATCTGCGATACGTGGAAGCGTTCCTCGGCAACAAGGCGCACAGCGTACCGCCGGCGAGCAGAAAGGCGGCGGCCGTGAGCGGGTTCATGGGAACCCGGCCGGGGTTGATCAGGCCCCGCAGATCGGCAAGACCGAACTGCCAGCCGGCGAGCACGAGGACGGAGCACGCGATAACGATGACACTGCACAGGAAGGCGGCTTTCTGGAGCAACCGCACCCACGCTGCATCGATTTCCGTCGAAGCCGCATCGATTTCCGTGGAATCCATGGCCTACCTCCCGGTAAACGCAGGCCGGTGGCTTTCAGGGGTCAGGGGAAGATTCCCCGAAGCAGTTTCGCCTGGGTCACCCGGTTGATCCCCTCGATCAATGCCGAGGTGCGCATATCGATCTTCTCTTCGGCAGCCCGGCGGACGGTCCGTCCGAAGGCGTCAATGAGGATATTATGCAGCCTGCCGTTGATCTCCTCGAGCGTCCACATGTAGTTCTGGGTATCCTGCACCCACTCGAAGTAGGAGACGGTTACGCCCCCGGCATTGCCCAGCACGTCCGGCAGGATGAAGACGTCCTTTTCCCCGAGGATTTCGTCCGCCTCAAGCGTGGTTGGACCGTTGGCCCCTTCCGCGAGCAGCCTGCACTTCAGCCGGTCCGCGTTGTCGCCGGTGACCTGGTTCTGCAGCGCGGCCGGCGCGAGGATGTCGCAGGGCAGTTCCAGCAGTTCTTCGTTGGTTACCGCATCGGCCTCGGGATAACCCGCGAGGAAGCGGTTTTCCCCACAGTACTTGAAAACGTCCTTCAGCGACAGTCCGTTGGGATTGTAGATACCGGTAGTGACGTCGCTTACCGCGACCACCCTGACCCCGTCCTCATCCAGAAAACGCGCCGTATTGCTGCCCACATTGCCGAAGCCCTGGACCACCGCCGTGGCGCCGTCGAGGTGCATGCCCATATGTTCCGCGGCCGCCTCAATCAGGTAGACCAGGCCGCGGCCGGTGGCCTCGCGGCGTCCCAGAGACCCGCCCAGCACCACCGGCTTGCCGGTAACCACGCCCGGTACCGTGTAGCCCGCCTGCTGGCTGTACGTGTCCATGATCCACGCCATGACCTGCTCGTCGGTTCCCATGTCAGGGGCCGGGATGTCCTTGTCCGGTCCGATGATGTCGATGATCTCCGACGTAAACCGGCGGGTGAGGCGCTGCAGTTCGCGGCGGGACAGATCGGTGGGATCGATCCGGACGCCGCCCTTGGCTCCGCCGAAGGGCAGGTTGATCAGCGCGCATTTCCAGGTCATCCACATGGCCAGGGCGGAAACCTCCCCCAGGTTGACGGCCTCGTGGTAGCGTATGCCGCCCTTGGTCGGCCCCATGGTGAGCAGGTGCTGCACACGGTATCCGAATACGTTTTCCACGAGGTGGTATTCATCCCGCCGGAAGGGGAGCGTCACGATATGGGTCCGCTGGGGAAAGAGCAGCCGCTCCCGGATGTTCTCGTCGAGCCCCATGATCTGCGCCGCCTTCAGAAACTGCTGCTGGGCCAGTTTGAACATGGCCGAATCCCATTCGCCGCTACGCGCGCGCATGCGTTCGATAGCGTAGTGTATGGACCGGGAGAGCAGGGTGGTGTTGGCCTGGGTCTTTACGATGTAATCCTGTGCGCCCGACTCCACGGCCGTGGCGGCCAGCGACACGTCGTCCAGCCCCGTCAGTATGATGACCGGCAAATCCGGAGCGGCCGCCCGGACGCTATGCAGCGTGTCGAGATCCGCGCTGTCGGGCAGGACCAGGTCCAGCAGCACCACGTCGAAAGACTCCTGCTCGATCAGATCCAGCCCTTCCCGGAGCGTTCCGGCCACGTGGAGCCGGGTGGTAAGCCGGCTGGAATCCATGAAATGGCGTATCAACTGCACGTGCACGGGGTTGTCTTCGATCATCAGGACTTCGATGGTGTTTTCCGCCATGGCTTCCTCTCCAGGGTCCTAGGTGCCGGGGGCCGTCTGGTACTTTCTAACGGCTTCCGACAGGTCGATCCGGCCTTCGTACAGCGATTTACCGAGCACTACGCCCTCCAGGCCGTCCGCGACAGAACGGGAAGCCCGTTCCAGGTCGTCCAGCGAAGCCACGCCCCCAGACGCGATCACCCGCATGCCGCTTTCCCTGGCAAGACGCGCCGTAGCCCCGGTATCCAGGCCGTTCATCGTGCCGTCCCGGTCGATCTCCGTGTAGATGATCCTGCAGACCCCGGCCGCCTTCATGGCCTTCGCCAGTTCGAGGGAGGAACACGATCCGCCGGCCGTCCATCCCTTGACCGCGACCCGTCCCGCCTTCGCGTCGATTCCGACGACGATACGCTCCGGCCCCCAACGGTCGACCGACATTCTCACCATTTCGGGGTTCTCCACGGCCGCCGTACCAAGGATAACGCGGCGCACCCCCAGGGCCAGCCACTTCTCCACCGCTTCGGGCGTTCGAATACCTCCCCCGAGCTGTATCGGGATTTCGACCTGTTCGAGCATGCGGAGGACGCTCGACCGGTTCCCCGCGGCGCCGGTGAAAGCACCGTCCAGATCGACCACGTGCAGGTAGGTGGCCCCCTGCTCCTTCCATTTCAGCGCGATTTCCTCCGGGGACTGGGTATACACCGTCTCGCGGTCCTTCCTGCCCTGGAGGAGCCGGACGCATCGCCCCTGTCGTATGTCGATGGCAGGGTAGAGCTGCATATGGATATCATCCCGCGGAACCCGGTCGATCGGCACGCTTTCAAACCAACAAAAACCTGCTTTAAAGATGACCGGAAACACGCCGGCCTGTCAACCCACAAATACCTTGACACGGGCGGGACAGAGGCCTAGTATTCCGTGAAATCCGGCCCGATGGCCACCTGGTTTCCCGGCCGAGTCTTCGCCGGTCATCCTCGTGCATTTGTCGTTCTCCTCGCCGAAAACACGACCGCCCACCCTTCGAATCCCGATGCCTGCCCTTGCCGATCGTATCCAGCCCCTGTTCGAGGTCCACCCACGGCTGTCCGCCGAATTGAGGAATCTGTGCGGAGAGGTGGATCGGGAAATCTACGTCGTGGGAGGGTCGGTGCGGGATGCCATCCTGGGTCGCAGGGTCCGTGACCTGGATCTGACGCTCGCCGAGGACGGACTGAGGCTCGGGCGGATGCTGGCGGACCGTCTGCGGTGTCCCTTCGTGCCACTCGATGACGCGGACAGAACCGGACGCATCATGCTGCGGCCCCGGTATACGATAGATATCTCGTCTTTCAAAGGCGACACGCTCCTGGAAGACCTGGGCAGACGGGACTTTACCGTCAATGCCATGGCGGTCCGCCTGGCGGACGTCCTGGAAGGCAGACCGTCGATCATCGATCCGCTGAACGGTGCGAACGACCTCGCGTCGCGAAGGCTGCAAGCCCTCTCCGGGCAGTCCTTCCGCGATGACCCGTTGCGTATTTTGCGGGCGTACCGCCTCGCGGGGCAGTTCGGCCTGGACATCACGCCGGAGACGGCTTCGTGGAGCACGGCATGTTCCGGAGGCCTGCGTGACGTTTCAGGCGAACGCCTCCTGTACGAACTGGCCCTGATCCTGGGCGCGCGCAATGCCGCGGACCGGGTGTCGGCCATGATCGGCGCAGGGGTGTTCGGGGTCCTTTTCGCCGGATGGACGGGACCGGCGACGGCGGAGTTGGACCGGCGTCTTGAACGGACGGACCGGCTCATGGCCCGGGATGCCTACCTGGCGGACCACGGTCTCTACTCCCATCTTTCCGGATCCGACACGAAACTGGCCGGAGACCGATCCGGTCACTGGATCCTCCGGTTCGCTTCCCTCGTGCTGTTTTTTCTCCCGGCAAACGGCGCGGGCCCGGCGCTTGATCACATCGAAAGGACCGCCGACCGGCTGAAACTCAGCAACCGGGAAAGGCGGGCGCTGCACCAGTTGGTCTTCGGATCGAAGCGCCTGCTCGAAGGGATCGCCTCCCGGAAGACGAGTGACGAGGCGCTCTGCCGGATTGTCCGCGGGACGAAGGACGAAACGCCCGGCGCCGCGCTGCTGGCCCTGGCGCATGGGACGGACGAGGCTTCCGCGGCGGCGGGAAGCGTCGGCCCGGTCGTGGACCGGCTGCTCCAGCTGTACAGCCGGCACAGAACGGTCCGGTCAAGGGGCCTGCTGCTGGATGGCGCGGACATCATGGAAGATCGGGATATCCCGGAGGGGCCGGAGATCGGCCGCATGCTGGATAGGCTTGAAAATATCCAGATACTGCACGATATTCGGACAAGGGAAGAAGCCCGGAATCTTCTCTACGACGATCACGCAATCAGCGTGGACAACCCATAGTCCCGCCGGACCCCGGATTTCAGGCATGAGACTCTGCACCAACGCGCAGATGCGGTCGATCGACCGCCGAACAATCGAGGATCACGGCCTTTCCGGATACGAACTCATGGAAAGAGCCGGCTGCCGGGTAGCCGAAACCGCGAAGCAGATGCTGGGCGGCGTTTCCGGCAGATCGATCGCCGTGGCCTGCGGCAACGGGAACAACGGGGGAGACGGTTTCGTGGCCGCGCGGTATCTCCACCAGTGGGGCGCTTCCGTCGCCTGTCACGTGTTGGCCGCCAGGCCGTCCATTTCGGGCGAGGCGGCACAGCACCTGGAACGGCTCGAGGAGGCCGGCCTGTCCCCGGCATATCGGGAAGACGGTCCACTTGATCTGCTGGACCGCTTGGACCGCCTGGACCGCCTGGACCGCCCCCCTGCGCTGATCATCGACGCGCTCCTCGGAACCGGGCTGAAGGGACCGCTCCGCGGCCCGTACGGACCGGCCATCACCGAGATCAACCTGTGCCCTTCCCCGGTCCTCGCCGTCGATACCCCGTCGGGTCTTGCGCCCGGCAGCGGGTTTCCGCAGTCCCGGCCCAGCGCGGAATGGACCTGCGTTCATGCCGACCTTACCCTCGCGATCGGGCTGATAAAAATCGACCTGGCCACCTATCCCGGCCGGTCCTGGTGCGGCACCGTGGAAGTCGCCGACATCGGTTTTCCCGACAAGGCCGTAGAAGCGGAACAGTTGTACCTGGCCATACCGGAACGAAACGAGATGGCCGGCCTGGTCCCGGGACACCTGCCTTGCGACCACAAGGGCAGCCGTGGACGCGTCGCCATAGTCGCCGGTTCGGCGGGCATGGCGGGAGCGGCCACGCTGGCTTCGCGCGCGGCCCTGCGCAGCGGCGCGGGCATGGTCATGCTTGGGTCGCCGGCCGGCCTCATGGACGCCTTGACGGCCCGGCACACGGAAGTGATGCTTCGGGGTCTGCCGGAAACCGCTGAAGGTTCGCTTTCTCTTGAGGCCGAGCCCGGCATCGAATCGCTGCTGTCCTGGGCGGACGTGCTGGCCGTCGGTCCGGGTCTCACGCGCCACGAGGAAACATCGGCGCTGGTCCGCCGCGTCGTTTCGAATACCGAAAAGCCCGTTGTCATAGACGCGGACGGCGTGAACGCCTTCTCGGACCGCTCCGGCGAACTGGAGGATGCACCGGCCGAGATCATCATGACGCCCCATGTGTTCGAACTTTCCCGGCTGACCGGCGTACCGGCCGAGGAAATCGAGGCAGACCGGGTCGAGGCGGTGAGGCAGACCGCCTGCTCCCTCCAGGTTACCCTCGTGCTCAAGGGCGCCGACACGCTGGTGGCTTCCCCCCGCGGCCAGGTATCCGTGAATCCCACGGGGAACCCGGGCATGGCCACTGCCGGATCGGGCGACGTGCTTACCGGGACCATCGCCGCCCTGCTCGGGCAGGGACTCGGTGCCTGGGACGCCGCCCGCCTGGGTGTCTATCTCCACGGCCTGGCCGGCGATCTCGGCGCGGAAGCCATGGGTCCCCACAGTCTGGTGGCCGGCGATCTCATCGACCATTTGCCGGGAGCGTTTCTGAACACCACCGAGACGCAGAAATCATGAAAAAGGCGGGACGCCCTGGATACGAAGTACGATCTGGAATCACTTAAAGCGCTCGTGCGCCGGGCCTTGCGCGAGGACGTGGGAGACGGCGACCTCACCACCGAGTGGACGATAGCGCCCGAAGCCCGCGCCCGCGGGCGGTTCGAGGCCAGGCAGCCGGGTATCGTCTCCGGCCTCTTTCCGGCATGTCTCGCCTACCAGGAGGTGGACCCCGGCCTGGAATTCCAGGTCTTCCTCACCGATGGCGACCGGGTCGAAGGCGGCCAGCCCATTGCGGAAGTACGGGGAGACGCGCGGGCGGTACTGACCGGTGAACGCACGGCCCTCAACTTCATGCGCCACCTTTCCGGCATCGCCACGTTGACCCGTCGATACGCGGACGTCGTGCAGGACACCCGCGCACGTATCGTGGATACACGCAAGACGACGCCCGGACTCCGTGAGCTTGAAAAACGGGCCGTACTGCACGGCGGGGGTGAAAACCACCGCCACGGCCTTTTCGACATGGTGCTGATCAAGGACAATCATATCGCCGCCGCGGGAGGCATCCTCGCCGCGGTGCGTCAGTGCAGATCAAAAAGGGAGCAAACCGGCCGGCGCGTGGCCATCGAGGTGGAGACCAGCGACCTGGCCCAGGTCGAAGAGGCGGTGTGCAGCGGGGCGGACTGGATCATGCTGGACAATATGAACGACGAAACGATGCGGAAGGCGGTCCGGGCGATCCGGGCGGACCAAGCGGGCCAGGCGGACCAGGCGGGCCGCAGCATTCGCGCCGGGTCATTGCAAGACCGGTCCATCGTAATCGAGGCGTCGGGAAGGATCACGCTGGACCGGGTGGAAGCGGTCGCGCAGACCGGCGTCGACATCATATCCATCGGCGCCCTGACCCATTCCGCGCCGGCGCTCGACATCAGCCTGGATATCGATACATCAGCCTGATCGGACGCGACGGGACCGGCACCCCGCCACCAACGCCGGGATTCGGCACCTGCTTCCAGCCTGAACGGGAACGACGATGAAAACGAAACAGCGAGCCAGGACCGTTGCCCTTGGGGGATTCCAGGATCGATTCGACACGGACCGATTGCGCGCCGCGTTGCCGGCGCGGGGTTTCGGCCGCGTATTGAGATACAGCGATCAGGTGACGTCCACCAACGATGTGATCCTGGACATGGCCGAAGACGGCGCTCCGCACGGGGCCGTCTGCCTCGCCGAAGAGCAGACGGACGGACGGGGCCGGCGCGGTTACCGGTGGTATTCGCCGCCCGGATGCGGCATATGGGCTTCCGTTCTCCTGCGGCCATGCCTGTCCGCCTCCCGCACCCCACCGCTCACGTTGTGCGCGGCGGCCGCCGTGGCCCGCGCCTTGGAGGCGACCGCCGGGGTAACCGTGGAAATCAAGTGGCCCAACGACCTGCTGATTCGAAACCGCAAGGTCGCAGGCATGCTTGCGGAGACCCGCGTCACAGCCTCGGACGAGCCCGTCGTCGTAGTCGGCATGGGGATCAACGTAAATCATACCCGCGCCCTGTTTCCAGAGGACATCTCGGAATCCGCCACGTCGCTTCGAATCGAATCCGGCGGGCCCTTTGCGCGGCAGGACCTGTTCCTGGCCATCCTGGCTTCCTTCGAATCCGCCTACGAGCGCTTCCTGGGTTCCGGACCCGGGTCCCTGATCGCCGAGGTAAACGCCCGGCTCGCCTGGCGCGGACGGCTGGTCGAGGCCGAATCCCCCGCCGGAGCCGCCGGCCGGCTGTCCCGCGTCGACGAAGAGGGCGGCCTGCTCCTCGAAGGTGAAAACCGCGGTGCCGTCGTGATCCGTTCAGGTTCCATCCGGCTTCGTCCCGATCGATAAACCCTCGGCGCAACACCCTTCCTGCATCGCGCCGAACAAAAAACTTGCATTCTCCGACCCCTCTTCATATATTAGCAGACTGGACGATCGAGTGCTAATCGTGAATGCGCTACTTGTTGTATACATAAGCATTTAGTCCATGATAAAGCGCGGGCGGCACGTCCTGCCCGCCGTGATCGGAAACACCCGGATACGACCGGGAAATCATAGGGGGAAGCAGCAGTGTCAGCAAAACAACTCTCCTTCGACGCAGACGCCCGCCAAGCCCTCAAAAGAGGCGTGGACGCCCTGGCGGACGCGGTACGTGTCACCATGGGTCCCAAGGGTCGATGCGTCGTGCTCGATAAGAAATTCGGTTCGCCCACCTTCACGCTGGACGGCGTCACCGTGGCGAAGGAAATCGAACTCGAGGACAAGTACGAAAACATGGGCGCGCAGATGATCAAGGAAGCCGCGTCGAAGACCAGCGACGTGGCCGGTGACGGGACCACGACAGCCACCGTGCTCGCCCAGGCCGTTTTCGCGGAAGGCTTGAGGAACGTGACTTCCGGCGCCAATCCCATGGATCTCAAGCGGGGTATCGACAAGGCCGTGTCCGAGGTAGTCGATGCGATCGCGGACATGTCCAAGGCCGTGGAAGGCCGGAAGGAAATCTCGGAAACCGCCACCGTTTCCGCCCATGGCGACTCGACGATCGGCGATCTGATCGCGGACGCGATGGAAAAAGTGGGCAAGGACGGCGTCATCACCGTCGAAGAGGCCAAGAGCATGGAAACCTCCCTCGACGTCGTCGAAGGCATGCAGTTCGACCGCGGTTATCTCTCCCCTTACTTCGTTACCGACTCGGAGTCCATGGAAGCGGTGCTGGAAGACACGAAGATCCTGATCCACGACAAGAAGATCAGCGCCGTCAAGGATATATACCCCGTCGTCGAGAAGATCGCCCAGAGCGGATCCCCGCTGCTGATCATCGCCGAGGACATCGAGGGCGAGGCCCTTGCCCTGCTCGTCGTGAACAAGCTTCGCGGCACCCTGAAGGTCGCCGCGGTCAAGGCGCCCGGTTTCGGCGACCGCCGCAAGGCCATGCTCGAGGACATCTCCATACTGACGGGCGGTACAGTCATTTCCGAAGACGCCGGTTTCAAACTGGAGAACGTGACCGTCGGCGATCTCGGTACGGCCAAGCGCGTCAACATCGACAAGGACAATACGACCATCGTCGAAGGCGCCGGAAGCACCGACGCGATCCAGGGCCGCATCAACCAGATCCGGGCCCAGATCGAGGAAACCACCTCCGATTACGACCGCGAGAAGCTGCAGGAACGCCTGGCCAAACTGGCGGGCGGCGTGGCGGTAATCAACGTGGGCGCCGCGACGGAAGCGGAGATGAAGGAAAAGAAGGCCCGCGTCGAAGACGCCCTGAACAACGCCAAGGCGGCCATTGAGGAAGGGGTCGTTCCGGGCGGCGGCGTTACCTTCATCCGCGCTTTGTCCGCGCTGGAGAACGGATTGGACGCGGAAGGCGACGAAGCAGTAGGCGCCAACATCGTGCGCAAGGCGCTCGAGGCGCCCGTGAGACAACTGGCGGAGAACGCCGGTCTCGAAGGCTCCATCATCCTGCAGAAGATCCGGGAAGGCGAGGGCGGATACGGTTACAACTTCGAATCCGATACCTACGGCGACATGTCCGCAACGGGCGTGATCGAGCCGGCCAAGGTTTCCCGTGTCGCGCTGCAGCACGCCGCGAGCATCGCCGGCCTGCTGCTTACCACCGAGGCGCTGGTGGCGGAGATGCCGGAAGACAATCCGCCTCCGGCCATGCCCCACGGCGGCGGCATGTATTAAGCGCGGTGAAACGATAACGAACCGGGCGACTGCCGGTTCACCGAAAAACCCCGGTGGCGCCACCGGGGTTTTTTCTTGCTGCGGACCTGCCCCGTTTCTATATTCCCCCGAAGATCGGCGGCTTGTTCGGAATCATGTCCTCGGGACGTAGAGACCATGAGAAACCCGGTGGTTATAGAACGGGCGGAACGACTTCACCAGGTCCCGCTGAACCGCCCCCTGGAACATTCGCGCTATCTCAGAAGGCTTGCCGCCAGGGGGATCGAGCCCATTGATCTGACCACGGGCTCAACCGAAACCTCTATCCAGCCGGAAACCATGGAGAGGTCATTCAACGCCATGGCGACCGCTGGCGGACCGGACCATCCAGGCGGACCAGGCGGACCAGGCGGACCAGCAGATCCGGCCGAGGCGGGCCGACTCGCAGGCGCCGGGTTCCGCAGGGTATTCAGCAACTGGTTCGCGTATCGGTTCGACGTGGAGATCGATCCGGACGTGCACGTCCTGCCCTTCGCGGGCGCCGCCGCGGGACCGGCCAGCGTGGCCATGGCACTGGTCAACCCAGGTGAAACCGTGCTGGTCCCCGACCCGTCCCATCCGGCTTACCGGACCAGTGCCGTACTGGCGAACGGACAGATCCATCCCTATCCCCTGTACGGACGGAACGATTTCCTGCCCAACCTGAAGCAGATCGAGTCCGGCGTAGCGGGTCAGGCAAAGCTGATGTATATCGGCTATCCGAACGATCCCACGGGGGCCGTGGCGGACCATTCGTTCTTCCGGGAACTCGTCGATTTTGCGCGACGGCATAACATCATCGTCTGTCACGATGCCACCCAGCACTTTCTGACGTACGACGGGATCGAAGCCCCCAGCCTGTTGCAGACGCCCGGCGCGATGAACCTGGGAATCGAGCTGTTCTCCCTTTCCGTGCTGCCCGGCGGGGTGTTCCGCGACCTGAGCGTCGCCGTCGGCAATCCATCCGCCCTGGCCGCCATGTCCCAGTTGACCTCCCATTTGCACGCCCCGCTTCTTCCCGGCCTCCAGGCGGCCGCGGCCGCGGTGTTTCCGGATTTGAACCGGCACGTCGAAGAGGCGGCTTCGAAACACCAGTTGCGGCGGGACCTGATGGTATCGGGATTGCGGGACCTCGGCTGGAACCTGCGCGCTCCCCGAGGCGGTCCCTACGTGTGGCTTCCCGTACCGCCCCGCTATTCTTCCGTTCGATTCAGTGTCTTGCTGCGCAAGGCGGGCGTGTTCGTCGTGCCCGGCGTGTACCTGGGCGAATACGGCGAAGGATACGTCCGTATGGCCTTCAACGTCAACGAATCACAGATACAGACCGTGCTGGAACGCATAGACCGGCTGATGTCCCGTTTCCGGTTGCGCAAGCGGGCGTTTCCTGCTGTCAGCCTGGCCTGAACGAATCGATCCCATGCCCGAAGACCGGATCAGCGTGCGGGGCATTCACGCTTTTGGCCATCATGGCGCGACTGCCCGGGAACGGACACAAGGGCAGGTCTTCGAAGCCGACGTCGGCCTGTGCCTCGAACTGTCGGGGGCTTCCCGCTCGGACCGCCTGGCCGACACCGTGGACTATGCGGACGTCTGCCGGCGCGTGGAACGGATCCTCGGCGGCAAGCCGCACCGGTTGCTCGAGGCGGTCGCCGGCCGCGTGGCCGACGAACTGCTCTCCGCCTATCCCCGGGTGGACCGCGTTGTGGTCAGACTGCGAAAGCCCGCCGCGGCCCGGACCCTGCGTGCAGGGACCGTCGAGGTCGAGTTGAATAGAAGCAGAGAGGTGGAAAACACCGGCCGGTAAGGTGCGAAATGGCGTCTGTCGCCCTGGGACTGGGCAGCAATATCGGGGATCGGATCGCATGGTGCCGGCGGGCGGTGCACGAACTGGCCGAACATCCCGAGATCCGGATCTTGCAGCGGTCGTCGTGGTATGAGACGCGGCCGGTGGGCTATGCCGGCCAAACCGACTTCGTCAACGGCGCGGCCCTGCTGGAAACCACCCTGGCGCCTGTACCGTTGCTCGATACGCTTAAGGAAGTCGAACGGCGTCTGGGACGGTCGGCCACGTGGAAGAACGGACCCCGTGAAATCGACCTCGATCTGCTGCTGTATGACGACCTGGTACTCGATCTTCCCGGCCTTGACCTTCCTCATCCCGCCATGGCGGAGCGGGCCTTCGTGCTCGTTCCGCTTTCGGAGATCCATCCGGACCTGGTTCACCCGGTGCACGGGCGGACCGTAGCGGATCTGCTGGAAGACCTGAAACCGGTGGACCATCTCGTCCGCCACCTGGCCCGGAAATGACAGGAGACCCGATGGAAAAGGCAAGCAGCGATCTGATCACGGTGATCCTGGCCGCCGGAAAAGGCACCCGGATGCATTCGGACCTGGCGAAGGTGCTGCACCCATTGAACGGCCGGCCCATGATTCACTACGTGCTCGACACCGCACGGGCGCTTCGGTCGCGACGGATCATCGTCATCGTCGGCCACCAGGCAGACGCGGTTCGGCGGGAACTGGCCGGAATGTCCGTGGAATTCGCCGTGCAGGAAGAACAACGGGGTACCGGGCATGCGGTCCGCCAAGCGGGACCGCTACTGGCCGGTGAAAAAGGCGTCGTCCTCGTCCTCGCCGGCGACATGCCCCTGATCCGTAACTCCACCCTGGAGGCGTTGATCCTCGCCCACCGCCGGGAAAGCGCCGCGGCCTCGGTACTTACCGCCCGCGTCGACGATCCCACGGGCCTGGGGCGCGTCCTTCGCGACGACGCGGGACACATCGATCGGATCGTCGAGGAAAAGGACGCCACCCCGGAACAGCGCGCGCTGAGGGAGATCAACACCAGTACGTACTGCTTCGAACCCACCCGGCTGTTAGGGGCCCTGGATCGGCTCACGCCGGAGAACAGGCAGGGCGAATACTATCTGACGGATACCATCGGGATTCTCCGCCGGGAGGGCCACCGCGTTGCGGACGCGCCGGCAGGGATGCCGGAAGAAACCATCGGGATAAACATGCCGGAACATCTGTCGGCGGCCGAATCGTGGCTGCTGGAAGACGCCCGTGCACGCGTCCCCCAACGGGGAAAAAACAGTTGACACCACCCACTTCCGCCAGTATATATAGGGGTCTGGAAAGCGAGTCGAGTTCCGCCTGTCGAGCCTGGGTTCGATTTGACAGGCAGGACTGCGTAAAGGCCGGGGTAGAAAAGGGGGATCGCATGGTGAAAGGAGTCGGTCGATGATGAACTGTTGGTACCCTACCTATGTTTCCCTTCCTGGTGTTTCTCCCTAGTACGCTCTCCGGTATTCTTTGGAAAACCAAGATCGTTTGTCACACGGTCATCATGCAGACCGGAATCCGGACGTGAACCGTGTGGAATCTGCCATGGCGAGACAAGACGTCCAACCCGCCGGAGGCCGGCAGGACTCCGTTTCGGACGGTAACCGGCGCGGCGGCCGGTGGCGCGTCCGATTGCTGGAAGGCGTGATCGTTCTCCTGATCGGACTGAACGCATACCTGGTTTACTCCGTGGCGACATCGTCGGCCTTCTCTTCATCCGCCGGACGATCCGCCGAGGCGGTACTCGACCCCTCGGCCTTCGAGATCCAGGTGGAGGTCCTGAACGGATGCGGAGAACCGGGAATCGGGCAACTGGTCATGCGTTTCCTCAGGGAACAGGGATTCGACGTGGTCCATATCGACAATGCGGATCACTTCGGGTATCGCGAAACGATCGTGCTGGACCGCAGGGGCGGGAACGGTCCGTCCGAGGCGGCCCGCGCCGTCGGCGGCGCGCTGGGAACGCCTAACGTACTGCTCCAGCAAAACGATGAACGCATGGTGGACGTATCGGTGGTTATCGGCAGGGACTACAACGAACTGCTGTTTCACGAGGAGAAGGACTGACCGTGGCATTGGCATCGCAGGAAATCGCGGAGCAGGCGACCCTTTCCATGCTGGCCAAGAACGCGGCGGACGTGATGATTATCGATCTCAGGGGACTCTCCTCCATAACGGACTACTTCGTCATCGGGACGGCCGGTTCCGAACCGCAGATCAAGGCGGTCGTCGAGCAGGTGACGGTGGATCTCAAGGAGAGAAAGACGACCCCGTGGCACACGGAGGGCAAGCAAAGCTGGCGATGGGTCCTGCTCGATTACGTGGACGTGGTGATACATGTGTTCAGAGGCGAGGTCCGCTCTTTCTACGGACTCGAGCGACTCTGGGGCGACGCGCCCCGCGTCACCGTCTCGGCGGACGCGGCAACGGGTGAAATCATACGCAGTCCCGATGTGGGCGCGGACGGGGACCGGGTGGACGTGCTGGAACACGAGGCATAGGATTTGGGCATACTCGTAGTCGGTACGGTGGCGTTTGATTCGGTGAAGACGCCGGAAGGGGAGGCAAGCGACGCGGTCGGAGGTTCGGCGACTTATTTTTCCGCGGCCGCCAGTTTCTACGCGCCGGTGGACGTCATCGCCGTCGTGGGGAACGATTTCCCCCTGGATTCCCTGGATTTCCTGCGGGAGAGACAGGTCGACATATCCGGCCTGGAGATAAGGGAAGGCAAGACCTTTCGCTGGGCGGGCGAATACGCCGCCAACATGAACGACCGGCGCACGACCGACACGCAGTTGAACGTGCTATCCGGTTTTCGACCCGTTCTGGCGGACCGGCATCGCGAACACGATCACGTGTTCCTGGCGAATCTCGATCCGGACGTGCAGCATGAAGTGTTGTCCCAGTCGGGCGGTCCGGGCCGCCCCGGCATCGTCGCCTGCGACACCATGGACTTCTGGATCGACGGGAAACGGGCGTCCCTGCTGTCGATGCTGAACCGGGTGGACGTGCTGATCATAAACGACGGGGAGGCCCGTCAGCTGGTGGACGACTACAACCTCGTGCGGGCGGCGGAACGCATCCTGGATCTCGGCCCGCGGGCGGTCGTCGTCAAAAGAGGCGAGCACGGCGCGACGCTCTGTACCCGGGACATCTGGTTCGCCGTTCCTTCGTACCCCGTATCGTCCGTAATCGATCCGACGGGTGCGGGGGACACGTTCGCGGGGGGCTTCATGGGTTACCTCGCCCGGTCGGGCGATACCGGCGTCGATGGCTTGAAACGCGCCATGGTGCACGGCAGCGTCATGGCTTCGTTCAACGTGGAAGATTTCAGTGTCCGGCGTCTGGCGTCCCTTACCGAGGATGAGATTTCGGACCGGCACGATCGATTTCTGGAGATGATCACGCCTTAAACGCTCCGGAGATGATCACGCCTTGAGCGGCATCGCGTCCATGGAGACAGATCTGTCATGAATTTTACGACCATCCGGTGGGACCACGACGAAAGCGCCCTGGTGCTGCTGGATCAGACGCGCCTGCCCGGCGAAGTCGTGTATGAGCACTGCCGGGATCTTCCGTCCGTGGCGGAGGCCATCCGGCGGCTGAAAGTACGGGGGGCGCCCGCCATCGGCGTCGCCGCGGCCTTTGGCGTCGTCGTCGGCACCCGGCACAGCCGCGCGGCCGATTACGCGTCCTTCAGCCGGGAAGTCGACGACGCCGTGGACCTCCTGGCGGCGACCCGTCCGACGGCGGTCAACCTGTTCTGGGCCCTGGAGCGCATGCGCCGAGCCGTCCGGGAACACCAGGGAGCTCCCGTGGCGGATCTCAAGAACGCGCTGCTCAGGGAAGCTGAGGCGATACAGGCGGAAGACGAAACCACGTGCCGGCTGATCGGGGAGCACGGCGCCGGCCTGCTCCATTCGGGACAGACCGTACTCACCCACTGCAATGCCGGCGCGCTCGCCACGTCCGGGACGGGTACGGCCCTCGCCGTGGTGTACCAGGCGCACAGCGAAGGAAAGCGGATTCACGTGTACGCGGATGAAACGAGGCCCGTCCTGCAGGGCGCCAGGCTGACTTCCTGGGAACTGGCCCAGGCGGGCATAGGCGTCACGCTCATCTGCGACAACATGGCCGCCCAGGTCATGAAGGAAGGCCGGATAGACTGCGTGATCGTGGGCGCGGACCGCGTGGCCGCCAACGGCGACGTGGCCAACAAGATCGGCACCTACGGCGTGGCCGTGCTGGCCGATGCGCACGACGTGCCCCTGTACGTGGCGGCGCCCTTCTCTTCTATCGACCTGTCCATCGAATCGGGCCATGAGATTCCGATCGAAGAACGCGCGGCCGCCGAAGTCAGCCAGGGGCCGGGCGGACGCACCGCACCCGAGGAGGTGGCGGTGTACAATCCCGCATTCGACGTAACCCCGGCCCGTTACGTTGCTGCGATCATCACCGAACGCGGCGTAGCCAGGCAGCCCTACGCCGAAAGCCTCGCCGCGTTGTCACACCAGGAATGGGAACCGGCCGTCACCGGATAAAGGAGCGTGTACCATTTATGAAAACACCCACGGTTAAAATGGAAGACCTGACGCGTGACTGGCACGTCGTGGACGCCGACGGCAAGGTGCTGGGCAGGCTGGCCAGCGAAGTGGCCAAGGTCCTGCGCGGCAAGCACAAGCCCATCTACTCGCCGCACCTGGACACGGGTGACCACGTCATCGTCATCAACGCGGAAAAGGTGGTTCTGACGGGCAAGAAGCCGCAGAACAAGCTCTACTACCGCCACAGCGGCTATCCCGGCGGTCTGAAGACGATCAGCTACGAACGCATGGCCGCCCGCCATCCCGACCGGGCGCTGCGCATGGCCATTAAGGGCATGTTGCCGCACAACGCCCTCGGCCGCCAGATTTTCCGTAAACTCCGCGTGTACGCCGGCGCGGAACACCCCCACAGCGCCCAGAAACCGGTCGCGCTGGACATATAAGGAGAGCAACGGAGCATGAATTCGGATAGCCATGGACATCACGCAGTGGGCAGAAGGAAACGCGCGGTCGCCAAGGTCTGGCTGCGCGCGAAGAAGGAAGGCGCGAGCCACCAGGTCAACGACAAACCGCTGCTCGACTACTTCGATCGGCCCGGCCTCGTCGCCGCGATCGAGGAACCCCTGGTGCTCACCGAGATGAACGACCAGGTGGTCGTTTTCGCCCGGACCTTCGGCGGCGGGAAGACCGGCCAGGCCGGGGCGCTGAGGCTCGGCATAGCGAGGGCGCTGAAGGACATGGACGAAAGCCTCCACGCCCCGCTTCGCGAAGCGGGCATGCTGACGCGGGATTCACGCATAAAGGAACGCAAGAAGTATGGACTGGCCGGCGCACGGAAGCGGTTCCAGTTCTCGAAGCGTTAATTTACGGGACGCAGGCCTATCCGCCTGCCAGACAAGGAGATCAGAACCGCTAATGGGGATTCCTACCATCCAGGATTTGCTGGGCGCAGGCGTTCACTTCGGTCACCAGACCCGGCGCTGGAACCCGAAGATGAAACAGTTCATATTCGCTGAGCGTAACAATATATACATCATCGACCTGAAGAAGACGCTCAGCCAGATCGAAATCGCGTACAACGCCGTGCGCACGGCCGTCGAGAGAGGGCAGTCCGTCCTCTTCGTGGGTACGAAGAAGCAGGCCCGGCCCGTCATCATCGAAATGGCGCAGCGATGCGGCATGTTCTACGTCGCGGAGCGCTGGCTCGGCGGCATGTTGACAAACTTCCAGACGATACAGACCAGCGTCAAGCGGCTGGAAGAGCTCGAGAAAATGAAAGAACACGGCACCATGGACGCGCTCACGAAAAAGGAAGCCGCGAGCCTGGAAAAGGAACGCGAGCGCCTGCAGAAGGTCCTGGGCGGAATCCGTGACATGCGCGACCTGCCCGGCGTCATTTTCGTGGTGGACGCCCGGAAGGAACGCATCGCCGTCGCAGAGGCGAATACGCTGGAGATACCCATCGTCAGCATCCTGGATACGAACTGCGATCCCGACCTGATCGACTATCCCATACCCGGAAACGACGACGCGCTCCGGTCCATCGGTCTCATCACAGAAGTCGTGGCGAGCGCCGTGGAGGAAGGACTGCGCAACTCGGGCCGGGCCGTTCCGTCGGATGAAGCGCCGGTCGAGGAAGTCGAAGAAGAGGCGTAATCCGGATTCGTGGCCGGAGAAAGGCGGCCGTAGCGGATGATCGATGTCCGCTAAGAGTTTCATGTATCCATGACTATATCAGCAAGCGACGTAAAGACCCTGAGAAACCAGACCGGCGCCGGAATGATGGACTGCAAGCGGGCCCTGCAAGAATCCGAAGGAAGTATAGAGAAGGCGGTCACGCTCCTGCGTGAAAAAGGCATCATGGCGGCGTCCAAGAAAAGCGCCCGGGAAGCGAAAGAGGGCATCATTCATACCTATATCCATCCGGGCAGCCGTATCGCCACAATGGTCGAGATGAATTGCGAGACCGATTTCGTCGCCCGGAACGAGTCCTTTCAGACCCTGGCGCACGATATCGCCATGCAGGTGGCGGCCACGCGTCCCCTCGCCGTGGACCGGGACCAGATCGAAGAGGCCGTGCTGGACAAGGAGCGGGAGATATACTGGAACCAGGCCCGGAACGAGGGCAAGCCCGATCACATCATCGAACGGATCGTCCAGGGCAGGATAGAGAAATTCAACCAGGAAAACTGCCTGCTGGAACAGCCGTTCATCCGGGATACCGACAAGACGGTGCGGGACCTGATCACGGAGGCGGTGGCCACGCTGGGCGAAAACATTATGGTAAGACGGTTCGTCCGGTACGAACTGGGCGGAGAATAGCGCGCCGTACCCCTTGCCGGTAGGATCGACACCGGTTTTCCGTTGCCAACGAGGTGTATCGTGGAAGCCAAAGAGATCATCAGAGAAACCAGTCGAAAAATGGATCAGTCCGTCGAGGTGCTTCGCATGGAGCTCTCCGGCGTACGGGCGGGCCGGGCCAATCCCGCCCTGCTGGACAACATCCAGATAGAAGCCTACGGAACCATGACCCCCATCAACCAGGTCGCCACCATCAACACGCCGGACGCGCGCACGATCTCGATCCAGCCCTGGGACAAGCAGATGATCTCCGAAATCGTCCGGGCCATCCAGACGTCCGACCTGGGACTCATGCCGAATTCCGACGGGAACGTCATCCACCTGCCGGTCCCCCAGCTGACCGAAGAGCGCAGGCTTGAATACGTGAAAGTGATCAAGAAACTGGGCGAGGACGGCAAGATCGGCATCCGGAACGTACGCAGGGAAATGAACGAGCGCATCAAGGCCGAAGAAAAAGCCCACCGGATGTCGGAAGACGAAAGCAAACGGCATCAGAAGACCATCCAGGATCTCACCGACCAGCATACCTCCTCCATCGACAGCGCCATATCGGTAAAAGAACAGGAAATCCTGGAGATATAGGCGGAAGCCGGCCATCCGGATCCATACCCGCCAGCGGCACATTCGGGGGTGACGTGGGTCGAGACGCAGAGAAAGACCGGGCGGTCTCAGAAGGACTGGATCCGGAGCGCATGCCCCGCCACATCGCGTTCATCATGGACGGCAACGGGCGATGGGCGAAGAAGCGGGGGCTTGCTCGGGACGAGGGGCATTCCGCGGGGGTGGAGTCCGTTCGCGAGATGATCCGGTGCGCCGGGGAGTTCGGCGTCCGAATACTCACCTTCTTCGGGTTTTCGACCGAGAACTGGAACCGGCCCCGGCGTGAAGTCGCCGCCATCATGCAGCTGATCGTCGAATCGCTGCGCGGCGCCTTCGACGAAGCCACCCGGCACGGGATCCGGGTCTCCTTCCTGGGCAGGTGGGACGAGCTGCCGGAAACCAACCGGCAGGTCATTCAGCAGATCACGGAACAGACGGCGGGCAACGACCGCCTGCTGTTGAATTTCGCCCTGAACTACGGCGGGAGACAGGAGATCGTCGAAGCCGCGCAATGTATCGCCATGGACGTCCAGGCGGGCAGGCTGAATCCTGAAGCCATCGACGAATCGCTTTTCGCGTCCTATCTGTACACGGAGAACCTGCCCGACCCCGACCTGCTGATCCGGACCAGCGGCGAGATGCGGATCAGCAACTTCCTGCTGTATCAGCTGGCTTATACCGAAATCCTGGTTTCTCAGGTGCTGTGGCCCGATTTCTCGCGAAGCCATTTCATCGGAGCCGTCAGGGACTACCAGTCGAGGGAGCGCCGTTTCGGAAGAACCGGCGAGCAGGTCTCTTCTCCCAGCGCGTAACGGAGTGAATCTCCATGGCGGCCTTCGCGGAGACCCGGGTTCGTATCACCGTGGGTGCGGTGGTCCTCCCGTGCATCGTGTTCCTCTGCTGGATCGGCGGAACGAGCCTCTTCGTCTTCGTCACCCTCGTCGTGCTCTTCGGCCTGCGTGAATACCACGGCATCGCCGCGGCCAAAGACATCAGTCCCAACTGGTTCATCGGCGTGCCCGCGGCCATTCTGCTGTGTGTCGACGCCTGGCTGAACGCGGGCGGCCACGCCCCGCTGATCCTCACGGCCCTGCTGCTCCTGTCCACCTCGGCGGAGGTGTTCAGAAAGAGCGCGGGTTCGCCCTTTCAGAACGTGGCCGCCACGGTGTTCGGCGTGGTCTATATCGGACTCCTCGGCAGCCATCTGATCCTGCTCGGCAAATGGCCGATCGGCGATCCGGCCGTCGTAATGTGGGGAGAGCGGGCCATGACGCCGGCCCTGCTCGCTTTCGCCATACCCTGGTCCTACGACGCCTGCGCCTATTTTACGGGCAGGCTGCTGGGACGCCGCAAGCTGCTGCCCCGCATCAGCGCGGGCAAGACCGTAGAGGGCACCGTCGGAGGGCTTATCGGGGCCGTCGCATTCATGTTCGGACTCCGCTACGCGCTGTTTCCCTTCCTGAGTCCGCTTCACTGTGTCGTCCTGGGCGCCGCGGGCGGCATGGCCGCCCAGGTCGGCGACCTCGCGGAATCCCTGGTAAAACGGGACGCGGGCCTGAAGGATTCCTCCCGTATCATCCCGGGGCACGGCGGTATCCTGGACCGGTTCGACAGCGTGTTCTTCGCGGCGCCTTTCGTATATTACTACCTGGCCTACCTGGCCGGTTGAGCACCAGACAGGAGCGTCCCGAGACCATGAAGCGCATCGCGATCCTGGGTTCGACGGGTTCCGTCGGAACGCAAACGCTGGATGTCATCGCGGCCTTTCCGGACCGGTATGCGGCCCACAGCCTGACGGCCAATACCCGGGTCGATCTGCTGGAGCAACAGATCGCGCGTTTCCGTCCCCGCATGATCGCCGTCGCCGACGGGGACAGGGCGGACAGGCTCGTCCGGGGCGACGCCGGGCTCGGCCGCGGCACCGGCGCGCCGTCGATCCACACGGGCGTGGAAGGACTGATCGAAGCCGTCGCCCACCCCGACGTGGACCTGGTGATCAGCGCCCTTCCGGGGAGCGCGGGTCTCGTCCCCACGCTCAAAGCGATCGAAGCGGGCAAGACCATCGGACTGGCCAACAAGGAGATCCTGGTCATGGCCGGGGAGGTCGTCATGGAATCGGCGCGGCGGAACGGCGTGGACATCCTGCCCGTGGACAGCGAGCATTGCGCGGTGCACCAGTGCCTCGCCGGACAGGACCCGGACCGGATCGAGCGCGTGATCCTGACGGCCTCGGGCGGCCCTTTCCGCAACAGCGATCCGGCAGCGCTGACGCGGATTTCCACGACGGACGCGCTGAACCATCCCACGTGGAACATGGGACGCAAAGTCACCATCGATTCCGCGACGCTCATGAACAAGGGATTCGAGGTCATCGAGGCCCACTGGCTCTTCGGCCTCCCCGTGTCGAAAATCGACGTGGTGATCCATCCGCAGTCCATTATCCACTCCATGGTCGAGATGGTCGACGGGTCTTTGCTGGCGCAGATGGGTCCCACCGACATGCGCATACCGATCCAGTATGCTCTCTCTTACCCGGAACGCCTGGAAACCCCCTGGCCGCGATTCGACATCACGCGGAGCTGGTCCCTGACCCTGGATCCGCCCGATGAGGACACGTTTCCCTGCCTGGGGCTCGCCTACGAGGCCAGCCGCCGGGGGGCCACCGCGCCCGCCGTGCTGAGTACGGCCGACGAAATGGCCGTAGAGGCCTTCCTCGAGCACCGGATCGGATTTACCGACATACCGGGCATCATCGCCGATGCCATGGACCGGCACGCGGCCGCGGCGGACGGCTCGGCACCCGTGACGCTGGAATCCATCGTGGCGGCGGACCGGTGGACCAGGGCGTACTGCGGGAAAAAGTTGATTGCCGGGTGAAGGTGGCCGCCTGTATATTTCTGTGTCATGTTATCCGCCGCGCGAAGTGCGCGTCGAGGGTATGAGAAAAGGTAAGAAAAGAACGGAGTTTCCGGCATGTTAACCACCGTGCTATCGGCGATTTTCGTCCTCGGGCTGCTGGTCTTCTTCCACGAGCTGGGCCACTTTCTGGCCGCCAAGCGCATGGGTATCCGGGTGGAGCGGTTCTCCCTCGGGTTTCCGCCCAAGATGATCGGCAAGACCATAGGAGACACCGAGTACTGTATCTCCTGGATTCCCCTGGGCGGCTACGTGAAAATGGCCGGAGAGCAACCCGACCGCCAGTCGGAGGAGAAGGCTGGCGAGCCCGGGGAATTCCAGTCCAAGTCCGTGAGCGCGCGCGCCTTCGTCATCGCGGCGGGTCCCGGGGCGAATTTCGTCCTCGCCTTCATCATCTTCTGGCTGTTCTACGTGACCATGGGCGTGATGCTCGTCGACACAACCACCGTCGGCCGGGTGGACAGCCGAAGCCCTTACGCCGCGGCGGGATTGCAGGTCGGCGATGAGATACTCGAAATCGACCAGGCGCCCGTCGATACGTGGGAGGATGTCCAGCGGCAACTCGCGTCCGGCACGGCGGCGGCCGTGGCGCTGAAGGTGCGCCGGGAGGGACGGGACCGTACGGTTGAAGTGCGGTATGACGGTACGGGCGCGGCGGAGCGGCTGGCCGGCCTGGACTACTTTCGGGCGTCGGCCGTGAGCACGGTCATACCGGATTCTCCGGCGGAGAAGGCCGGTCTGAGGCCCGGGGATGTCATCACTTCGGTAGATGGCGTCCCGGTTACGCAGTGGTACGAGATGGTCGACCAGATCCGAGGCCGGCCGGGCATGGAAACCACGGTGTCCTGGACCCGAAACGGGCAATCTCACCAGGTGAGCATCGTCCCCAATACGGCCCAGGACCTGGACCGGGAGACCGGGGACGTCATCGATATCGGCCAGATCGGCATTACCCAGCAGGATCACCTGAAGCGCAGCCCGGTGGGGCTTGTCTCTTCCGTCAGCCTGGCCGGGACGCAGCTGGCCGCCGTCACCTACACCATACTCGGTTTCGTCAAGAAGCTGGTCATGGGCCAGGTGTCCACCGACTCGGTGGGCGGTCCCATCGCCATCGCCCAGATGGCCGGAGACAGCGCCCGCCAGGGTCCGAGCAGTCTCTTCAGTTTCATGGCCTTTCTGAGCATCAACCTCGCCATACTGAACCTGTTGCCCATACCCGCGCTGGACGGCGGCCAACTGCTCATCCTGGGCGTCGAGAGCGTGCTGCGGCGTCCGCTTTCGCTCAGGTACCGGCTGGTATGGCAGCAAACAGGCATGGCCCTGCTGCTCTTGCTCATGGTGTTCGTGGTGTTCAACGACGTTACGCGGATATTCCGGTAGACACGTGATGACAGGTGCGAATATGACGGCGGGAAGCCGGTCGGCCGCAAGAGCCACTGCCTGGGGAATCTTGCTGCTCTGCGTGGTGCTGGCGGGCATCCATCCCCCCCTGCACGCGCTCGGCCAGGTGAACCGCGCCAAGGCCCTGGAGTTCTATGCCCAGGGCGGCCTCTACGACGCGCAGAACGACCGGGTCAACGCGATCAAGGCCTATCTGCAGGCCCTCGAGTACGATCCGACCTCCGCCGAGATCCACACCGCGCTGGCTGTGGACTACTACCTCGTGACTCAACGCGACCAGGCGCGGCAGCATGCCGCGAAGGCGGTGGAACTGGATTCGACGGCGACGGACGCATGGCTCGTGCTGGGAAAGTACAACGCCGACCTGGGCAGGTACCTGCCGGCCCGGGCCGCGTTCGAGCGGGTCGTCTCGCTGGAACCGGGTAACATCGAAGCCCACATCGCCCTGTCGCAGCTGGCGGAACGCCTGAACGACAGGGAGGCCGCCCTTCGGGCGCTGGAAACGGTGAGCCGCCTGGCCCCCCGCAACGCCGAATTCCATTTCAAACTGGCCGACGCCTACCGGAAGCGGGAGATGTACGACAAGGCGGTCATCGAGCTGCAGAAGGTCCTCGACGACTACCCGGATTCGATCCCGGCACGGGTGGCCCTGACGGAAATCTACGAGTTCAGGCGGCAGTGGGACCGGGCCGTGGCCATGTACCGGGAGATCATCGCCCTGGGACCCGATCGGGAAGCTGCCCTGAGGCACCGGCTCGCGCGGATCCTGATGTTCCTCGGCAGGCCCGACGAAGCGGCCGCCGAGTACCGGTTGCTGCTCGAATCCAACCGGACGTCCCCAGCGCTGTGGGCGGAACTGGGCGATGCTTACCAGGCCGGCGGCCGTGACGATCAGGCGCTGGCGATCCTGCGGGAGGGCCTGGATGTTCATCCGAATTCATCGGAAATCCTCGGAGCCCTTGGAGAAGCGCTGCTCAACCAGGACAAGCCGGAAGAGGCCGTCGCTCCGTTGACGAAGGCCGTCTCCTTGAACGGGGAGGATGCGAAACACTGGATCAACCTCGGCCGGGCATACCGGAGTACCGGGAATCTTGAGCGGGCCGTGAGCACGCTGAGGGAAGGCCTGGGCGTCATGGGAGAGAACCCCGATCTCTTCATGCACCTCGGATTCGTCTACCAGGAATCCGGCGCCCATCCCCTTGCCGTCGCCGCTTTCAAATCGGCCATCCGGGTAGATTCCGGACACGCGCGAAGCCGGATAGCACTGGGATACGCCCTCATTGAACAGGGCATGTTGCAGGATGGGATCGCCGCCCTGAAAGAAGGCGTGGAGTCGCTGCCGGACGACGTCACCCTTCGCCTGAACCTGGCGAACATCTACCTCGAACACGAAATGTACAACCAGTCCATCGACCAGGCTCAGAAGAGCATCGGGATAAACCGGCACGACCCCCGGGGATGGATCAGCCTGAGCCTGGCCTATCTGCGGCAGGACAAGCACGAACAGGCGGAGCGCGTGCTCAGCCAGGCCCTGTCGTTCCTGCCGGAGATCCCCGAGCTTCACCTGTACCTGGGCGTCAGTTACCTGTCCCGCGAGGCGTTCGAACAGGCGGGGACGCAATTTCGAAGGGTCGTGGACCTCAATCCGGAGGATGGCAGGGGATGGATAAACCTCGGCCTGGTGCACCTGCGCCAGGAAGACTTCGAAGGCGGTATCCAGGTCCTCCGGGACGGCCTTGAAATCGATCCGGAGAACCCCGAACTGTGGTTCTACCTCGGTTACGCCCATACGGAGCAGGAAAAGTACGAGGAAGCCATCGAGATCACGGAACAGGCGGTAGCGCGCTTCCAGGCTCACCACCGCCTCCATTTCCTGCTCGCGCAGAACTACGACCAGTCGGGCCAGTTCGAGAAAGCCGTGGCCACCTTCGAGACCGCCCTGACCATCGATCCCGACGACATCTACACGCTGAACTACCTGGGATATATCCTGGCCGACAAGGGCCTGCGGCTGGACGAAGCCAAGGTGATGATCGAGAAAGCCCTCGAGCAGAGCCCGGAGAACGGTGCCTTCCTGGATAGCCTGGGATGGGTGTATTTCAGGCTGGGCGACTACCGGAAAGCGCGGTTCTACGTGGAAAAGGCCCTCCAGTTCGAAGATACGAGCGCCACGGTACACGACCATCTCGGGGACATTTACAGCCGGCTCGGCATGAAAAGAAGCGCCATCCGCTACTGGGAGCGCGCCCTCGAGATGGAAGACGTGACCCCCGAGGAATCCGAAGAGATTCTGCAGAAACTTCAAGATGCCAGGTAAACCGACCGGTCCGGTCCGGTCCGGCCGCGGTTGGCGGGGCCGGATACTCGCCTGCGCCGGTCTTTTGCTGTTTTCCTGTCGACCTCCACATACCGTACCTGTTCCTCTGCCGGTTGATCAGTTGCTGCGGGAAATGGATGAGGCCTCGGCGCGCCTGCGGGATCTAAGAGGCAGCGCGCGCATCGAGACCTCTTTCAAAGGCCGGCGGGGCCGGGCGTCGCTTCGGATTCGGTACCACAGTCCCGCGCGATTCCGCATCGATGTGCACGGCACCATGTTCCAGGTGCCCGACATCCTCCTCGTCGATGACAGGAAGGTCCGGCTCTACCTGCCCCGTGAAAACACCGTCTTCGAAGGAGAACTCGGGACACGGTACGTCACCATACCCGGGCTCGATCTGACCCTGGAGGACATACGCGCCGCCGTAACCGGGACCATGGAACCAGGCAGATACGCCGGGATGCGAATCGTCGAATACCGCCACGGCGGAGGGACGGCAGCCGTCACGCTGCAGGACGGCGGGGCCAACCGGTCGCTGCGGATCGACACCGAAAAAAAGACGGTCACCCGGGAGGCCTGGGAATCCCCCGCGACCCGGGAATCCGTGGTACGGACTTTCGAACGTTTCCGGAAACGCAACGGGATCTGGATACCGGGATCGGTACGTATAACACGGAGCGGCGGGATGTCCGGCACCGGCATGTCCGGCACCATCGAACTGACGTACAGAACACAGTCGGTCAACCGGGGACTGCGGCCCGCGGGCGTCGACGTGCGCCTGCCGCAGACGGTCACCCGCCGTCCGCCGGAGGAAGCTACGGCAATCTCCGAGACCACGGACGAAGACGAAGCTTCGGGCCCCGGTGTGCCGCGGGAGCGTTTTCCCTGAACGCCGGGTGATTTACGGCGGCGTGTCACGGAGCCCGGCCCCTTCCCGGAACCCCGCCGGACGAGCGCCGGATCTCCGACAAATCCCTTGACAGCAGGCTGGCGGAGCGTCTATATTGCTTGCTCGATTCGTAGTCGATGGTGGGCATAGCTCAGTTGGTTAGAGCGCTAGACTGTGGCTCTGGAGGTCGCGGGTTCGAATCCCGTTGCCCACCCTGCAAGCGGAATGCTCTCGTCTCAGCCGGAGGGGATAAAGACGCGCGCGTCGCATGCCGATCGGTCCGGTAACGCGGACCAGCCGATGTAGCGGGCAGAGGAGACCAGCCGAATCCCATGGTAAACGCGACAGACCTGCGCACCGGAATGACCATCAGGATCGATGGCTCCATTTACCTCATCACGGGCTGCGAGCACATCAAGCCCGGCAAGGGAACGGCCTTTTCGCGCACCCGTCTGAAGCATATCCATACCGGGGCCGTGATCGACAAGACGTACAAGGCCTCGGACAAGCTCGAAGACGTGCGGGTGGAACGCCGCAAGGCCCAGTTCCAGTACGCCGACGGGGACATGTACTACATGATGGACCTGGAGACCTACGAGCAGGTACCGGTCGGCGCGGCGATCATCGGGGACAACAAGGATTACATAAAGGACAGCATGACGCTCGAACTGCTCACCGCGGACCAGGGCGTCGTGGGCCTCGAGATGCCGAATTTCATCGAACTGGAAGTGACGCAGACCGACCCGGGTATCCGCGGCGATACCGCGACCGGCGGCACCAAGCCGGCCACGCTCGAGAGCGGCGCCGTGGTGCAGGTCCCGTTGTTCATCAATCCGGGCGACGTGCTGCGCATTGATACGCGGTCCCGCGAATACGTGGAGCGGGTGTAACCGCCCTCCCGAGGAGCCTGTCATGGGAATCGACGAGGTGCTCAAGCTGATTGAATCGCTTCGGGATACCGACATCCAGGAAGTCGAGGTGGCCGAGGGCGACCGGAAGATCCGGATCGTCCGCATGACGCCCGGGGCGCCCGCGGCGGCGGTCCCCGCGCCCGCGGCGGACCCGCTCGCGTCGGCCGCCGCACCGCCTGTCGAGAACGTGTCGTCAGACAACGGACCGGCAACCGATGCCGACAGTACCTACGTCGAGGTGAGTTCGCCCATGGTGGGTACATTCTACCGGGCGCCCGAGCCCGACGCCGAGCCCTTCGTTCAGGAGCAGGACCGGATCACCACCGGCCAGCAGCTGTGCATCATCGAAGCCATGAAACTGATGAACCCCATCCAGTCCGAATTGAACGGGCGCGTGATGGCCATCCTGGTGGAAGACGCTCAGCCCGTCGAGTACGGCCAACCGTTGTTTCTGATCGAACCGGCATAGGCATCGATGTTTCAGAAGATCCTCATCGCCAACCGCGGCGAGATCGCCCTGCGTATCATCCGCTCGTGCAAAGAGTTGAACATCGCGACGGTGGCCGTCCATTCCGAGTCGGACCAGGACTCCCTTCACGTCCGCTTCGCCGACGAGGCGGTCTGCATCGGCAGTAACTCGCCCAACGACAGCTACCTGAACATCCCCCGCATCATCAGCGCGGCGGAAATCATGAACGCCGACGCCGTGCATCCCGGATACGGGTTCCTGTCTGAAAACCCCCACTTCGCCGAAGTCTGCGAATCCTGCGACATCGCCTTCATCGGACCGCCGTCCAGGGCTATCCGCCTCATGGGCGACAAGGCCGAAGCGCGAAAGACGGTGTCGGCGTCCGACGTCCCCACCATTCCGGGAACGGAAGACACCGTCGCCGACGAGGACGCCGCGGTGGAGGCTTCCCAGGAGATCGGATTTCCCCTGGTGATCAAGGCCTCCGCCGGCGGAGGCGGACGGGGTATCCGCATCGTCCGCGACGCGGGCGAGTTGCGCGAGGCCTTCCGCCTGGCTTCGCGCGAAGCCCAGAACGCCTTCAACAACCCTGCCCTGTACCTGGAAAGGTATATTGAAAAGGCCCGGCATATCGAGGTGCAGGTCCTGGGCGACCGGCACGGCCAGGTCGTCCACCTCGGCGAGCGGGACTGTTCGATCCAGCGGCGCCGGCAGAAACTCATCGAAGAGTCGCCCTCCCCCTTCGTCGACGACGACCTTCGTTCCGGGCTGGGAGAAGCCGCCCTGCGCGCGGCGCGGGCGATCGACTACGAAAACGCGGGGACCGTCGAGTTTCTGGTGACGGAGGACCGCCAGTTCTACTTCATGGAAATGAACACGCGCATCCAGGTGGAACATCCCGTGACGGAAATGGTCGTTTCACAGGACCTCGTGAAGGAACAGATCCTCGTTGCCTCGGGCCGTCCCCTGGGCTTCTCTCAGGAAGACGTCCAGCTGCGCGGACACGCCATCGAATGCCGGATCAACGCCGAGGACCCGGACCGGAACTTCATGCCGTCCACGGGCGAGATCACGAGTTTTCACACGCCGGGCGGATACGGTGTGCGGGTGGACAGCCACGTGTACGCCCAGTACGTCGTCACGCCGTTCTACGACTCCATGCTGGCGAAGCTCGTCGTCTGGGGAAAGGACCGGGAAGAGGCGATGACGCGGACCGAGCGAGCCCTGGACGAGTTCATCGTCGAAGGCATAAACACGACGATACCGTTCCACCAGTTCATGTTGAAGCACCCCACCTTCCGTTCCGGGAAGGCGGACACGGCTTTCGTTGAATCCCTGAGTTCCCTGAGTTGACGAACCGACCGGTGGCGGCGGCCCGCATCGGACCTAGGCGCCGGAGAAAGGAACGCATGAACACGCCCTCAGATCTCCGCTATTCGACTGAACACGAGTGGGTGCGCCTGGAGGGCGACATCGCCACCGTCGGCATCACGGACTTCGCGCAGTCCGAACTGGGTGACATCGTCTTCGTGGAACTGCCTTCGGAAGGCGACCCCGTGGCCGAGATGGGCGTCTTCGGGGCGGTGGAAGCCGTGAAGACCGTGTCGGACCTCTACAGTCCCATGGGCGGGACCGTGACGGAGGTCAACGACGACCTGGAAGACAACCCCGAGGCGGTCAACCAGGACCCCTACGGCGACGGATGGATGATCAGGCTGAAGGTGGACGACGCGGGCGCCTTCACCAGCCTGATGACCGCCGCCGATTACCGCTCCTTCACCGGCGCCTGAGGGACCGCCGATTACCGCTCCTTCACCGGCGCCTGAGGGGCCGGCTCCAGCGGAGTATCCATGACGTACATTCCCAACACCGATGCCGACCGGCGTGCGATGATGGCCGCCATCGGCATCGAGTCGGTCGAAGAACTGTTGGCCGGCATCCCCCGTGACGTTCGCCTCGACGCCCCGCTGGATCTCCCGCCGGCCCTGTCCGAACTCGAACTCCACGATACGATGGGCGAGATGGCCGCCCGGAACGCCTCGGCCGACCGGATGGCGTCCTTCGTGGGCGGCGGCATGTACGATCATTTCGTTCCAAGCGCCGTCGGCCACCTGGCCGGCCGCTCGGAATTCCTGACTTCCTACACGCCCTACCAGCCGGAGGTGAGCCAGGGGACGCTCCAGGGCATCTACGAATTCCAGACGATGATCTGCGAACTTACGGGCCTGGACGTGGCCAACGCTTCCATGTACGACGGCGCCTCGGCGACAGCGGAGGCGGCCATGCTGGCCCGGTCGGCGACGGGGCGCAGCCGCGTGCTCCTGGCGGGCGGCCTGCACCCCCATTACGCCGAAACCGTATACACTTACGCCCACGGTCCGGGCATCGAGGTGGAGACGCTACCCCGTACCGGCGGCACGCTGGACCCTGACCGGCTGGCGTCCGCCCTGACCGACGACACGGCCTGTGTCATCGTCCAGCATCCCAACTTCTTCGGCTGCCTGGAATCCATGAGAGACCTGGAACGGACCGTGCATGCCGCGGGTGCCCTCCTGGTCATGGCCGTGGACCCGATCTCCCTCGGGATCATCGAATCTCCGGGCGCCTATGGCGCGGACATCGCCGTGGGAGAGGGGCAGTCCATGGGAAACCAGGTGAGTTACGGCGGACCGGCCCTGGGTTTCTTCGCGACGCGGGACCGCTTCGTCCGGCGCATGCCCGGGCGCATTGCGGGACAGACCGTCGACCAGGAGAATCGCCGGGGGTTCGTCCTGACGCTGCAGGCCCGGGAGCAGCACATCCGGCGGGACAAGGCGACGTCGAACATCTGCACCAGCCAGCAGCTCAATGCCCTGATGGCGACCATCTACCTGGCGCTCGTTGGAAAACAGGGGTTGAAAGAGGTTGCGGAACTGTGTCTCCACAAGAGCCACTACGCCGCCGAGCGTATCGCGGACCTGTCCGGCTATGAGCTCGCCTTCGACCGGCCGTTCTTCAAGGAATTCGTGGTGCGGACGCCGGTATCGCCCGGCGAGATCGTGACCCGGCTCACCGAGGACGGGCTGCTGGCCGGCATCGACCTGGGCCACTTCCCGGCGCTGGGCCTGGAAGACGGCCTGCTGATCGCGGTGACGGAGCGGCGGACGCGGGTCCAGATCGACCGGCTGGTCGAAGCGCTGGGGCAGTTCAGTTGATTCTGAACGGCGGACTTCGAGCTGCTGAGCCGCGACCGCGGACTTCGATCCGCTGGGTCTGAGAGGACCTGCAGAAGCAGCGCCGCCTAAAACGGAACAGACGCATCCTGAGAGGAACAAGATTGTCGGAACCGCTTATATTTGAGCTAAGCTCCCCCAGAAGAAGGGGTGTTTCGCTGCCCGCGCCAGACGTGCCCGCCAGGCCGGTTTCGTCTTACCTGCCCGAAGCGGACATCCGGAGCACACCGCCCGGACTGCCCGAGGTCAGCGAGGTCGACGTCGTCCGCCACTATACCCGGCTGTCCACCCTGAACTACCATCCCGACCGGGCCATGTATCCCCTCGGATCGTGCACCATCAAGCACAATCCGAAAGTAAACGAGGACATGGCCGCCCTGCCGGGATTCGCGCGCCTGCACCCCATGCAGCAGGACGAGACCTGCCAGGGCGGTCTTCAGCTGATGTACGAACTCTCGCGGGATCTCGCGGAAATCGCCGGACTGGAAGGCGTGACGCTGCAGCCCGCCGCCGGTGCCCACGGCGAGTTGACCGGCCTGATGATCATGCGGGCCTACCACGAGAGCCTGGGACACGCCCGGCGCAAGGTCATCATCCCCGATTCGGCCCATGGCACCAACCCGGCCAGCGTCACCCTGGTGGGTTACTAGACGGTGCAGATCCCGACCAATGCCCACGGGCTCGTGGACACCGGCCGGCTGG
>JAPOYX010000009.1 GCA_026706345.1 Gemmatimonadota bacterium
GGACCGGGAGGGCACGACAACCGGAATCAGGTGCTCTACGGCGAAATCCACTATTGCCAGCGCTTCGGTGTAAATACCGGTCCGTTCTCCAGCGTCCCAGTGATACCCTCCGCCCAGGGCAATGGCCGACTGCTCGCTATTGAGGTCCACGGGGGTGAGCGCCACCTCGTTCACGAATTCCTTGGTCTCTCTCGACCATGCGTACTTCACGTAGACTGAATCGGAAACTTCCCAGGAGCCGCCGATCCCGAATGACCTACCGTCCGCATCGTTCTCCAAAGGGGCGGTGGCGGTGTTTTCGGTCCTTGACAGGTCCGCCGCCAGTTCCAGGTAGCTGTAGCTGAAATCCGCCGCGCCGCCGCTTCCCGACAGTCCCGAGAAAACGGCGAAGGCGATCAATGGTCCGTATCTTGTCACGCTCCACCTCCACATTCCTGTAAGCCGTGGGAGCGGCCCTTGTGCTTGAGTTTGACGCTGGCTCGAAATCGAAGTTCCAGTGAAGAAGAATATTGTTCATCCCGAAACCATCCGGTACTTTTCTCCCCCCGCCGCCAGTCCGAAGTGCAACAGTCGCCGCTATCCCGGAATGAGGGCGTAGCCCGAATGGAGGGATAGCGGCGGCGGCGAAAAAATCAGCACCCCAAGGCGCTCATTTCGGCCACCGATGGCATCAATCTCGACTCCGTGGGATACTGACAGAGGCCATGGGTCGACGCAAGGGCCTGCCTGGCGCCTTCGGGCCGAGCGAATCCACTCCCGTGGGTCACGGGCATCCCGGATCGGCGATGGGTGATCCCCTTCAGGGACCGGCCGGCACCCCGGCGAACACCTCCGCAGGGGTGCGATACCCGAGCACCTTGCGGGGCCGGTGGTTGATCCGGTCCTCCACCGCCCGGACCTGGGCGTCCGTCACCTTGCGGAAGTCCGTTCCCTTCGGGAAGTACTGGCGCACCAGGCCGTTGGTGTGCTCGTTCAGGCCCCGCTCCCAGGAATGGTAGGGGGTGGCGAAGTAGAAGCCCGCTCCCAGCGCACCGGAGATCTCCCGGTGCCCCGCGAACTCCTTGCCGTTGTCCGCCGTGCAGGTGTGGACCCGGTTCCGGATCGGACCCATGCGCCGGGTGATGGCCCCGGTCACCGCGGCCGCCGTCTTCACCTCCACCCGCTCCAGGAACGTGAACTTCGATCCCCGGTCCACCGAGGACACCAGGGCGCCCCTGTGCCTCGCTCCGACGATCGTATCGAGCTCCCAGTCCCCGATCCGGCTCTTCTCCTCCACCACAGAAGGCCGATCGGCAATGTCCACCCGGCCGGGGATGTGGCCCCGTCCGGCATGCCGCCCTCCGCGCCAGTTCGGCCTCTTGCCACGGCGACGCAGGCACCGGTACAGGGTGCCTCCTGCCCGCCGGTCCGCACGCACATGCTGGTAGATCCATTCCTTCCCCGCCATCACCTCGCCCTGTCGCCGGTACCGGCCCGCGATCTGCTCAGGGCTCCATCCTTCCTTCAGCCTGTCCTCGACCACCTCCCAGCGATCGGGCGTCATCTTCCGGGGGACTGCGGAGGCTTCATGACGTCGGCTCGTCGCCTTGCCGTGGGCCTGCTTGTGACGGTAGCCCCGCTGCCCCCGGTTGCGCGACAGCTCCCGGGAAATCGTCCCAGGGTCCCGTCCGAGCTCCCGGGCGATCTCCCGTTTCGACAGTCCACTATGCAGGAGGGTGTTGATCTGGCATCTTTCGCATTGGGTCAGGTGATGGTAGCCAACTGGCATGACAATTCTCCGTTGTAGGAAACAGAGATTGTTTGCCATCATCTGGCCCGTCGCAATCCGCACTACATCAGGCAATCATGCGACTCAGCCGGTGTTGCACCTCACACTGGAACGGGGGATTGATTTCATTTCGATGTTTCTCACAAAGTTGTTGAAAGGGTTGAGTCGGGACCTGGCCCCTGTTGTGCGCGATAAATGTATTTATCAGGCGCAAAGAATATATTCCCACGCCTGCACAGTCAAGGGCTTGGAGCGCAATTCGAAGATTCGTGGATTTCATTGACGCTTCCCAAGGTTATTCTACCATAAAAATACCATAACAATGTGCTCCGGGGGCTCGCCCAAAACCAACGGCCGAAGGGAAGGATAGGGTGCCCCGCCGCCAGTCCGAAGTGCAACAGTCGCCGCTATCCCGGAATGAGGGCGTAG
>JAPOYX010000010.1 GCA_026706345.1 Gemmatimonadota bacterium
TCCGTCAACATGACCACGTCCTTCTCCTGCTGGCCCCATTCGACCAGCGACTCGAGGATCAGGCGGACGTTGCGAATGGAGACGTCCTCTCCGACCAGGCGCTGCAGGACCTCGCTGGTCTGGTGGATGGGCAGGACGCGCTGGGCTTCCTTGATGAGTTCGGGGTAGGTTTCCTGCAGCCGCTCGAACAGTTCGTGGGTTTCCTGTATGCCGACGAACTCTTCCGCATACCGCTTCATGACGTATGCCAGGTGATAGGTGAGCACCTTGTGCAGCGGCATGAACGACATGGACGTCTCGCGCAGGGACTGGGCATGCTTCTCTTCGATCCAGATTGTCGGCATGTTCGGCAGGAAAGGATCCCCCCGTTCAGTGGGAATTTCCGTAATGTCGAGCTGCGATTCGCTGTCGGCGTACAGGACGCAGCCGGGTCGCAGAACTCCCCTGGCAACGGGAATCTCCTGGAGCAGGATCGCGTAGGCGTTCTCGGCGATGTTCTCGTTGAATCGAACGTGGATGCCGGGAAAGGGCACCCCGAGGTCGAGATACAGGGCGCGCCTTATCTTCGCGGCTTCCCGGTTCAGGAGACGCATGTCGAGGTGCGGCTGCAGGGAAGCGGATATGTCGACCAGCAGGGGCGGACCCAGGGTGACTTCCTGTTTGCCCGTCAACTGCGCTTCCACTTCGGCCTCGGAGCTTGTTTCCGTCGATATGGGTGTAAGAATCGAAGAGACTTGGCTTTCCGCGTTGTCCTCCTCCTTCTTTCTGGAAGCCCTGAGCAGCAGAAGCCCGGCGCCGGAGGTTGCCGCGGCCAGGGCAAGAAAAGTGAACATGGGGAAACCGGGAACCAGGCTGAACGCCACCATGAGCGCGCCCGCGACAAGCAGGGCCCGTGGCTGGGCGCCGAATTGCCGGCCGATGTCGCTGGCCAGGTTTTCCGTCTCGTCGGTGCTGACCCGGGTGACGATGATTCCCGCCGTCATGGCGATCAGCAAAGCGGGAATCTGCGCCACCAGCCCGTCTCCGATAGTAAGGATCGAGTAGATCTGAATGGCCTCGTCGAAGTTCAGGCCGCGCTGCGTCATGCCGATGATCAGCCCGCCGACAAGGTTTACGCCGATGATGATCAGTCCGGCGATGGCGTCCCCCTTGACGAACTTCATGGCGCCGTCCATCGAGCCGTAGAGCTGGCTCTCCTTCTCGACCACCTGCCGCCGCCGGCGCGCCTCGGCCATGTTGATCACACCGGCGCGCATGTCCCCGTCTATGCTCATCTGCTTGCCGGGCATCGCATCGAGGGAAAAGCGTGCGCTCACTTCGGCCACGCGCTCCGCGCCCTTGGTTACCACCAGGAACTGGACGATGGTGATGATCAGGAAGATCACCATGCCGATCACGAGGTTGCCGGCGACGACGAAGTTGCCGAACGTGTCGATGATGGCGCCGGCATCGGCCTGCAGCAGCACGAGCCGGGTCGTAGTGATGGACAGGGCCAGGCGGAACAGGGTCGACAGCAGCAGAACCGCGGGGAATGCGAAGAAATCGCTGGCCGTGCGGATGTAGATGGCGAGCATCAGCAGCACGACGGATATGCCCATGCTCATGCCGATGAGCACGTCCACCAGCTCGGTGGGCAGGGGCAGGATCATCATGAAGATGATGGCAACCAGGAGCGATGCGAGCAGTACGTCCTTGCGCTGCGTAATGCCGTAGAGAATGTTCTGGGCGTTTTCTGGAACGGGCATCTGGTATGGCCTTCGCCGTTTCGGGTTGTCGGTCAGGGTCCCGGGGGGTGTGGCGGTGGGGCGGGTGAGCGCTCTTCGAGACGGGCAGTCAGCGCGTCGACGGCGGCCCGGTCACGCTGGCTCAGTTGGCATCGGTCCAGGCGGCCCAGAGCCGTTCTGCAGCGGCCTTTCTCGTCCTGGATCAAGAGGGCGTAGGCGAGCAGTTTCTGTCCCTGCACGTTATATGGGTCGACCAGGCCGAGAAGCTCGAGCAGCACGATGGCCCGGTCGGTCTTGCGCTGATCCAGGAACGTGTTCGCCGCCGCAAGCAGCCAGGAAACGTGGTCTTCCCCAAGATCTTGAAACACGCTGGGCCCCCCCGATGTCATATGCCGATCAAGGTGTTGCGCGCGAACGCGAATGCGGTGAAATCGTCCTTCATCGCCGCGAGCAGCGTGCGGGCCGATTGCAGAATGCGGCCCGTTTCGCCGGGCTCGCCGGGATGGTTGGCGCTGGCTTTCTCAATCTGGTCGAAGAGCTGCCGGTAACGGGCGGGGGCGGTCACATAGGGATTGGAGAGGCTCGGCCTTACCGCATCCGCGAGCATTCTTTCGTTGGCGTTGAGATTGAAAACCCGTTCGACGTGCCGCGGAATCGAGGCGCCGGTCGGCAGATTGACCTTGTGACGCGGAAAGTCTTCCGGAGACCGGACCGAGGAAGGCTGATAGGAGACGCCCTCGACGCCCATGTGCAGCGTGATGGCCACGGCGTTCAGAGCCTCGCGTCTGCGTAGAGCTTGCGGATCAGCTTGAAGGCGTTGTACATGTGCCCTGCGTCCGTGCGGTAGAGGCGTGCGGCCAACACGATCAGGTCGTCGCCCTTCAGGCCGGCCTGGAGAAAGTACGGCTGGTGGCTGTCGGGGCTGCACGAACGAAGCAGCAGCGTGATCTTCTCTTCGACGTCGGAGGGCGGCACATGCCGAAACACGGCGAGCAGGAACTCATCTCCGGAACGCTCGACGTCCACGAGGTATCGGCCGCTGTCCACGGAGAGATTGAGGGTATCCATCGTCCAGTCGGCGGTATGGCTGAATCCCAGGCTGGCGCCGAAGTCCCCGACCGCTCTCGACCACCAGCGCGGACTGAACCCTCTATTGGCGCCTGAGGTTGTAGGATGGTTCAAATTCACACCCGTTCGCCGTATTTCCGGCGAGTCGCTCCGTCAGTCGTCGACCGCTTCGTTGTCGATGGCCAGGTCCAGGGCCTGCTGCACCGATATCATTACCCGGTCCCGTTGGCTCAGATCGTCACCGAAAGCCTTCAATGGCATCGAGCGGACGAGTTCCTTGAATCCCTGCAGC
>JAPOYX010000011.1:0-394 GCA_026706345.1 Gemmatimonadota bacterium
TCTATGGATGAATCAATGTCAAATGATACTCGGAAGGTAGGGGAAGAAGCCGGGCAGATACCCGATCCTGTAGTGCACAACGTGGACAGAGTTATGGATGACCTGTATTTCAAGGACGGGAGTATCAGGGAACGCTTGCAGAGCATAGAGGAAACGCTAAAGCATATGCCCACTAAAGCCTATATACTTGGCGTCATCCTGACCGTGGGAGTTCCCGCAATAATCGGCATCGTGGCAATCATAGTGCGATTGTTTACGCATACGTCGCCGTCATGATCGCATCCCAACGGCCAAGGCTCAGGTATGATCAAGACAGCACAATATGGTGAAATCAACAGCGATATGGAGACCATACTGCCAATCGCCGCTTGGGTAAAAGTTAATCGGTGCCGAG